>NZ_CEXFHW010000030.1:0-28802 GCF_982640115.1 Quisquiliibacterium sp.
GTTGATGAACTTCACCGGCTTGCTCGGCCAGGCCGCCTGGGCGCGCGCCTGGCTGCCAAGCACCCAGGGCGCGCCGAGCATCGCGCCGAGCGCGGCGCGCCGGCCCGGGCGATGCGAGGCGACCTCGGCGAGCGGGGACCGGGCCGGGCGCGCGCCCGCAACGGGCGCCGTGACGGCATCGGGATCGGGAACGCGAACCACTGCATCGGCCATGGGAGTCTCCTGGGTTGGACCCTGCGTGATGCCGTCAGCCGCCTGCCACCGGAACCCGCCGGGTGAGAAAGTCGATCACCGCGCCGGCGAAGACATCATTGCGATCGCCGGCCACCATGTGGGCCGCACCCTTCACATTGACGTACTCGCTGTGCGGGCACAGCGCCAGGAAGGCCTGGGCGCCCTCCTCGCTGAGCAGATCGGACATGCCGCCACGCACCAGCAGCGTGGGCAGCGTGATGCACCGCGCCGCGTCCTCGAGCCGATCGCGGCGATCTTCGCGGGTGGGCCGGGCGGCGCGAAAGCGCGGATCCCAGTGCCAGCGGTAGCGGCCGTCGGGGCCGAGGCGGACATTCTTGCCCAGGCCGTCGAGATTGCGCGGCCGCTCGCGGTGCGGCTGATAGCTGGCGATCGCCTCGGCCACCTCCTGCAGCGAGCCGAAGCCATCCGGGTTGCGGGTCATGAAGGCCTGGATGCGATCGACCCCGCCGGCCTCGATGCGCGGCGCGATGTCCACCAGCACCAGCGCGCTGGCCGGCACCTGCCCTTCGCCCGCGGCCGCGAGACTGGTGGCGCCGCCCATCGAGGCGCCCACCAGCACCACCGGACCGCCGCCGAGCGCGGCGACCACGCTGCGCAGGTCATCGAGCATGGCGTCCTGCCCGTAGCGGCCATCAGGGGCCCAGTCGGAGTCGCCGTGGCCGCGGGCGTCGAAGGCCACCGCGCGATAGCCGGCCGCACCAAGGGCCTGGCCCGCGCCCTTCCAGGCATGACGGGTCTGGCCACCGCCGTGCTGCAGGAGCACCAGGGGGCCATGTGCAGGGCCCCAGGCGTCGCCGGCGATGGTGACGCCGCCGGCGCCCGGCCAGCGGTGCATCGGTTCAGGGGTGCCGGGCAGGCGGGCACCGGCGCTCATCGGGCAGGACTCGGCAGCAAGAACGCGTCTCCTCGGGATGCGGCGACGAGCGCCGACCAGACCATCGTCGGCCGAGACTACCGCACGACCGGGCAAGCCCCGGTGTCAGGTACCGATCCGCGAAACGGGGTTGATCACCGACCGCGGCGCATGCCGTCGCCAGGGCTGGGGTGTCAGACCTTCTTCTCTCGCGGCACCCGCCCCATCAGGTAGAACTCGGGGTTGGGCATCATGCCGGACAGGTTGGCCATGCGGTTGGACAGCGCGAAGAAGGCGGCAATGGCGCCGATGTCCCAGGCGTCCTCGTCGCTGAAGCCGTGCTCGCGCAGCGCCGCGAAGTCGGCGTCCTCGAGCGCGCCCGAGGCGGTGGCCACCTTCATGGCGAAGGCAATCATCGCCCGCTGCCGCGGGGTGAGCGCGGCCTTGCGCCAGTTGGTGGCGAGCTGGTCGGCCAGCAGCGGCGCCTTCTCGAAGATGCGCAGCAGCGCGCCATGCGCCACCACGCAGTAGAGGCAGCTGTTGGCGGCGCTGGTGGCCACCACGATCATCTCCTTCTCGCCCTTGCTCAGGCCGTTCTCGCGCAGCATGAGCGCGTCGTGGTAGGCGAAGAAGGCGCGGCACTCGTCCGGGCGCCGCGCGAGCTTGAGGAACACATTCGGCACGAAGCCCGACTTTTCCTGCACGGCGAGGATCTTCTCGCGCAGGTCGTCGGGCAGGCTGTCCAGGGCGGGCAGCGGATAGCGGTCGGGGCTGGTGCTCATCGGGTGTCTCCATCGGAAGGGCTGGCTGGCGCGGGCAGGCCGGCCAGCCGGTAGCGCAGATAGGTGCTGCGCGCGTTCAGGGTGGCGATCGCCAGGCCGGCGCGGCCATCGAGCAGGCCCAGCCGCAGCAGGTAGCCGCGCAGGAAGCTCCAGCCGCCGTGCACCAGCACCTGCGCGAGCCCGCCGCGGCCGCGCTCGCGCAGGCGCTGGGCTCCGAGCCGGGCATAGCGCTCGGCCTTCTCGCGGGCGTCTTCGGGGGAGTCGACGCTGTCGTGCAGCAGCACGCCAGGCAGGCGCCCCTCGACGCCGTCGCACAGCAGGCGTTCATGCACCACATCATCGGAGAAGCGCGCCCGGCCACGGCGGAACAGGCGCAGCACGCGGTCGCCGCGCCAGTCGCCGAATCGCACCTCGCGGCCGCACCAGCGCGAGCGGCGCGAAAGCCAGTACGCGTCGGCAAGGGGCTCACCCCGGGCATCGGCGGCCATCAGCGCGGCGATGGCCCGGGCGAGTTCGGGGCCGGGCGCCTCGTCGGCGTCGAGCGAGAGCACCCAGCGGCCGCGGGCGGCGTCGATCGCGCGATTCTTCTGGCGACCGAAGCCCGGCCAGTCGGCGCTCTCGAGCACGGTGGCGCCGGCGGCACGGGCCAGCGCCACCGTGTCGTCGGTGCTGAAGGAGTCGAGCACCACCCGCTCATCAGCGCAGGGCACGCTCGCCAGGCAGCGCCCGATGCGATGCGCCTCGTTGCGGGTGATCACCACCAGACTGAGCTGCGGTTCGGTCATGCGCGCGATGGCGGTATCGGGGAGTGGGTGGCCGCAGCGGGCGGCCAGGCGGGCGCTGTTATCCTGCGCATTCTATTCGCAGGCTCCCGCTTCCCATGGCCCTCACCGTTCTGGTCACCGGCGCTGCCGGCTTCATCGGCATGCACACCTGCCTGCGCCTGCTCGCCGCGGGTCACCGGGTGGTGGGACTGGACAACCTCAACACCTACTACAGCCCGGCGCTCAAGCAGGCCCGCCTCGCGCGCCTGCAGGCCCTGCCCGGCTTCGTATTCATCCGGGCCGATCTCGCCGACACCACCGCGGTGGCGGCGGCCTTCGCGGCGCACCAGCCAAGCCATGTGGTGCACCTGGCCGCGCAGGCGGGCGTGCGCCATGCGCTGGAGCATCCCTACGACTACAGCGCCTCGAACCTCACCGGCGCCACCGCGGTGCTCGAGAACTGCCGGCGCCATGGCGTGCGGCACCTGGTGTTCGCGAGCAGCTCCAGCGTGTACGGCGGCAACACCCGCGTGCCCTTCACCGAAACCGATCCGGTGGACCACCCGGTGAGCTTCTACGCGGCCACCAAGCGTGCCAACGAACTGATGGCTCACAGCCATGCCCACCTGTTCGGCCTGCCGGTGACCCTGCTGCGCTACTTCACGGTCTATGGCCCCTGGGGCCGACCCGACATGGCGATCTGGCGCTTCACCGACGCGCTGCTGGCCGGCCGCCCGATCGAGGTCTATGCCGGCGGCGCGCTGGAACGCGACTTCACGCATGTGGATGACGCGGTGTCCGCCACGGTGGCGCTGCTCGAGCGCCCGCCGGCGCGCCAGACCAGCACCGATCCGGCGCGCTGGCAGGCGAACTCGCCCGACACCAGCTGGGCGCCCTTCGAGGTCTACAACGTGGGACGCAGCGACCCGGTCTCGGTGAACACGCTGCTGGCGCTGCTCGAGCAGGCCACCGGCCGTCAGGCGCTGCGCCAGGAGCTCGGCATGCAGCCCGGTGATGTCGCTCGCACCTTCGCCGATGCCGGCAAGCTCGCGCGGGCGATCGGCTTCAGTCCCTCAGTGCCGCTCGCGCAGGGGCTGGCCGGTTTCGTGGCCTGGTTCCGCGAGCATCACGGCCGCTGAGACCGGCCGGCGCGCGGCGCGGATGCCGACAGCAGCATGCCCAGCCCGATCATCGCGAGCAGGCCGTGCTCGTGGTGCAGCGTGGTGTTGAGCAGACCGGCCGCGGCGGTGATCACCAGCCCCGAGAGCGCGGTGAGCCAGACCGCGGCTGCATCCCGGTCGGCGCGGGCCCAGGCGAGGCTGCGCCGCAGCCGTGCGGCCCAGCCCGCCAGCAGCGCCAGCACCGCCGCAAGACCGAAACCGCCCTGTTCCGCGAACGCCGTGCCGTAGAGGCTGTGGGCGTGGGCGGTGAAGGTGTAGCCCGAGGTGTCGCAGACGCCGCCGGGCGGCGGCGGTGCGATCTCGGCACAGACCCGAGCCGGTGTCAGCCGCCCGAAGCCGTCCACGCCCAGACCGAAGAACGGGTAGGCCTGGCCGGCGGCGAGCGCAAGGCGGGCAAGCCGGTCGCGGTGCGAGGCGAGACCGCCGGCATCACCCGATTGAATGCGGAATTTGCCGACCAGGCCCGCGCCCTCGGGTTGCAGCGTGCGTCCGCTGAGCCCAGCCAGCGCGAGGTAGCCGACGAGCGCCGATACCAGCACCGCCACCAGTCCCAGGCGAAAGCGACGCCGGTCGCGCACCGGTTCAGCGAGCGGGAAAGGCGTGAGCCAGGCGATCAGGCCGAGCAGCACAGCCAGCGCCAACGCCGCGGCCCGGCTGCCCGAGACGAAGAGCGCGAGCAAGGCGATCAGGCCCGTGGCGGCGACCAGAAGCCTCACCCGTCGCGTGGCCGCCGGACCGAGCCCTGCCCAGACGGCGATCGCCACACCGATCGTCATGGCGAGGTAGATCGCCGAGTGGTTCACATGGCCGACCGAGTGCAGTTGCAGGAAAACCGGGGTGTCGGCGGTGAGCACCCGGGCGAGGCCCCAGAGACTGGCCACGGCGGTGCCGGCGAGCGCGGCCAGCAGCGGCACCCGGCAGTCGGCCGCACGGTAGCCGCGCCGCATCATCAGCCAGGGGACCGAGACAAGGCGCAGGACATCGCCCGCGCCGCGCCAGCCGGGAGGCGCGGATGCGCCCAGACCCGAGAGCAGCACGGCAGCGAGCAGCGCCGCCAGCACGGCATCCCAGACCGAGGGGCCGCCGCCGGGCACGGCACGATCGCGCCAGACCGCGCGGCCGGCGAGCACGGCCCAGCCCAGCCAGCACAGCTGCTTGGGCACCTCGAGCAGCGGCAGCGTGAACAGCAGGGCCGCCAGCAGCCCGATCTCCGCCCGCCCGACCGGCGAGCGCGACATCATGAGCATGCCACCCGGTCGAACCCCGCGAAGGTCATGGGCGCGCCACCGCGCCGAACACCGACAGCATGTCGTCGAGCATGCGCTCGCGGGTGAATCGGGTGAGCACATGCGTGCGGGCGCGCTCGCCGAGCGCCTGGCGCCAGACCGGGTCGGCGAGCAGGCCGGCCAGGGCCCGACCGAGGGCCACCGGGTCTTCGCGGGGGACCACCACCGCCGTCTGCCCGGGCAACGCCACCTCGCCGATCGCACCGGCATCGGTGGTCACGCAGGCCAGCCCGGAGAACATCGCCTGCATCAGTGCCTGCGGCACGCCCTCGTTGGCATACGAGGGCAGCGCGAAGAGGTCGAAGGCCCGCAGCCAGGGCGCGACCTCGGTCTGCTGCCCGGCAAAATGCACCAGCCCGGGCCGCGCAAGCGCCTCGGCCTGCGCCCGCAGCGCGTCCATCTGCGGACCGTCGCCGACCACCACCAGGCTCACCGGTCGTGACAGGCCGGCCACCGCCTCGATGAGGTAGCGATGGCCCTTCCAGCTGCGAAGCGTGGCCACGATGCCCACCAGGAGGCGGTCTGTGGGCAGGCCGAGCTCGACGCGCAGGGCCCGGCGCTCGTCAACATCGCGCGGCGGGCGGAAACGCTCTGGATCGATGCCGGTGGGAATCGAGGTGACCCGCTCGGGCTGGCAACCCAGCCCCTGGATGAGCTCGCGGCGCAGTTGCTCACCGGTGGTCACCACCCGGTGGCTGGCCCGCGCATAGAGCCAGCGGTTGGCGGCACTGGACGCCACCGGCGCGGAGATGTGCCGGGTGCGCACCAGCGGTGGCGCATCAGACAGGCTGGCGCAGGCCAGCGCCGACAGCCAGGTGTCGGTGGAGCTGTGGCTGTTGATGACATCGAAGCGCTGCTCGCGCAACAGCCCGCGCATGGCGAGCAGGCCGGCCACGCGCTTGCGGCCGATCGGCAGCCGGCGCACGGTGAGCCCGCGCGCCGCCGCGGCCTCGGCGATCGGGGCCTGCGGCGGGCAGGCCAGCCAGAGCTCATGGCCGCGGGCCATCAGGCCGCTGGACTCCTCGAGGATGCGGATCTCCTGCCCACCCCAGCCGCAGGACGCCTCGGTGTGCAGGATGCGCATGGGCTCAGGCCGCCGGCGCGAACTGCACCCGGTGCAGGCGCGCATAAGGGCCGTCGCGGGCGATGAGCTCGGTATGGCGACCCTGCTCGACGATGCGCCCGCCCTCGATCACCACGATGCGGTCGGCACGCTCCACCGTGGACAGGCGATGGGCGATGACCAGGGTGGTGCGCCCGGCCATCGAGCGCTCGAGGGCGTCCTGCACCTCGCGCTCGGTGTGGGTGTCGAGCGCCGAGGTGGCCTCGTCGAGCAGCAGCACCGGCGCGTTCTTGAGCAGGGCGCGGGCGATGGCCAGCCGCTGGCGCTGCCCGCCCGACAGGCGCGCGCCACGCTCGCCCACCGGCTCGTCCAGGCCGCCGGGCAGGCTGCGCACATGCGTGGCCAGGGCTGCCCGCTCGAGGGCCGCCCAGATCTCGGCATCGTCGACCGGCCTCGCGGTGCCGAAGGCGACATTGGCACGCACCGTGTCGTTGAACAGCACGATGTCCTGGCTCACCAGCGCGATCTGGTCACGCAGGCTGGCCAGTGTGAGCTCGGCGATCGGCACCTCGTCGAGCAGGATGCGGCCATCGGTGGGGGTGATGAAGCGTGGCAGCAGGTTCACCAGCGTGGTCTTGCCCCCGCCCGAGCCGCCCACCAACGCCACCAGCTCGCCGGGCCGCACCTCCAGGTCGATGCCGCGAAGAGCCTCGCGTTCGGCGCCGGGATAGCCGAAGCGCACCTGCTCGAAGCGCAGGGCGCCTCGACAGGTGGCCAGGCGCCGGGTGCCGGCATCCGGCTCGGCGGCCTGATCGAGCAGCTCGAAGACGCTCTCGGCGGCGGCCAGCCCGCGCTGCAGCGGACCATTGACATCGGCCAGGTGCTTGAGCGGGGCGAGCAGCATGAGCATGGCAGTGATGAACGACACGAAGCCGCCCACCGTGGTCTGGTTCTCGAGCGACTGCACCAGCGCGATCGACACCACCACCGCCACCGCCACCGCGGCGCACAGCTGGGTGATCGGCACGGTGGCGCCGCTGGCAATCGCGCTGCGCATGGCGAAGCCGCGCAGACGCTCGACGGTGCGGCCAAACAGCGTGGTCTCGCGCTGATAGGCGCCGAACACCTTGATCACCTTGTAGCCGTGCACCGCCTCCTCGACCACGCGGGTGAGCTCGCCGGTGTGCTCGAGGCTGCGGCGGTTGAGCTCGCGCATGCGCCGGCTGAAGACCGTGACCACCAGGGCGATCACCGGGATGAGCGCAATGGCCACCAGGGTGAGTTGCCAGTTGAGATAGAGCAGCCAGCCGAGCAGGCCGAGCACGACGATGGAATCACGGACCACCGTGGTGAGCACGCGGGTGGCGGCCACGGTGACATTGCCCACCTCGAACACGATCTTCGAGATGAGCAGGCCCGAGGCCTCGCGCTCGAAGTCGGCCGGGGGCAGGCGCAGCATGTGGGCGAACATCTCGCGGCGCATGTCGGCCAGCACCTTGTTGGCGACCCACGAGAGCGCGTAGTTGCTGGTGAAGGTGGCCAGGCCCCGGACCACGAAGATGCCGATGATGCCGGCCGGCACATACCAGAGCTCGATGCCTGTCTTGTCGACGAAGCCGCGGTCGAGCAGCGGCTTCATGAGCGCGGGGAACAGCGGCTCGGTACCGGCCGCCACCACCATGCCCGCCAGCGCGAGGACGAAGCCGCGCAGGTAGGGCCGGGTGTAGCCCATGAGGCGGCGATAGATGGCCAGACTGTTGGTCACGACCCGCGCGATTCTGCCAGAAGGCGCTGCCAGAGCCCGAGGAGGGCTTCGGCAGCGTCCTCGATCGGCCAGGCCTCGGCAGCGGCGCGCGCGGCCTGGCGCAGCGCCGGCCCGCGCGGCCCGGCCTGCGCGCCGGCGACCTCGACCAACGAGCCGGCGAAGGCCTCGACATCGAGGGCATCGTGCACGAAGCCGTTGAAACCCGGATCGATCAGCTCGGCCACCCCGCAATCGCGGCTCGCCACCAGCGGCAGGCCACAGGCCAGCCCCTCGAGCGCGGCATTCGGATAGGGATCGTAGAGGGCCGGGGCGAGCATCGCGTCCGAGGCCCACAGCAGGCCGCGCACATCATCGACGCCGCCCAGGAAGGCCACCCGCTCCTGCAGCCCCAGGGCCGCGACCTGCGCCTGGTAGCGGGCCATGCGCCGGTCGGTGCCGGCCACCAGCAGCCGGGCATCGCCGCCCACGCGGGCCAGCGCCGCCAGGGCCACCGCGAGGCCCTTGCGCTCGAAGCCCGAGCCCACGAAGGCGAACACCGGCGCGCTCGCCGGCAGGCCCAGCGCGGCGCGCGCCTGCGCGCGCTCGTCGCCCGTCGGCGGGCGAAAGCGTTCGAGATCGACACCGTTGCGCAGCAGGTGCAGGCGCTCGCGCGGCACACCGAAGCGCACCGAGATGTCCTCGAGCACCGCGCGCGAGTTGCAGATCACCGCGCGCAGGGCCGGGCTGGTGAACAGCGCGCGCTCCTCGCGCAGCACCCAGCGGTGATGGGGATCGGCGCGCATCAGCGCCGTGCGCCAGGCCGGCAGCACGCGCGCGCGCGCCTGCAGGTAGGACGCATGAACCCCGTCACCGGCCCGGTAGACCGGCACCCCGGCGATCCGCTCATGGCTCTGGACGAGGTCGAAGTGCTCGCGCGCCAGCACCGCGCGCACGCCGCGGGCAAAGGCGCTGTCGCGCCACACGCTGCCGAGGTGGAAGGGATCGACCCGCAGCAGGCGCACCGGCAGCCCGGCGCCCTCGGCGGCGGCGGGCCAGCGGCGCGCGATCACGGTGAGGGCCACGCCGGCGCCGGCCAGCGCGGCCATGGCCTGCCGGGTGTAGCGCTCGGCGCCGCCGTGCGGGTTGTAGCGGGCCCGCACGATGGCCACGGCCGGCACGCCCAAGTCAGTACTCGACCTGGACTGCGAGGGGATGCAGGCGCTCGCGCACCGCGGCGAGGAGATCTTCGCGCGGGCACACCCGCCAGCGCTCGCCGAGCTCGACGGCGCACCGTCCCTCGGTGTTGCCGTACTCGACGACCACCGGCAGGGGCGTCTCGGCCATGCCGGCATAGGGCTGGATGGCATCGCGCAGCAGCCCCACCTCGGCCACGCCGTTCAGGCAGATGCGCAGCCGCTTGCCGAACTCCTGGCGTGCCGCGGTGAGGTCGAGCACCCGCTCGGCCACCACGCGCATGCCGCCGCTGTAGTCGTCTCGGCTGACCTTGGCCTGGATGATCAGCAGCTCGTCATCGCGGATGAGGCTGCGGCAGCGCTCGAAGAGCTCGTTGTAGACCGCCACCTCGAGCTTGGCGCTGCCATCGTCGAGCACCACCGCGCTCATCTTGCCGCGGCGGGTCATCTGGGTGCGCTGCGAGGCGACGATGCCGGCCAGCCAGACCGGCTGGGGCGCGGGCTGCACGTCAGAAAGGCGCTGCCGCACGAAACGGCGGACCTCCTCCTGGAAGCCGGTGAAGAGATGGCCGGTGAGGAAGAAGCCGAGCGCGGCCTTCTCCTCCTGAAGGCGCTGCCGCTCGCTCCAGGCCGTGGCGCTGGCCCAGCGGATGGGCGCATCGCCCTCGCCGCCGTCATCGCCGCCGAACAGGCTGACCTGGTGGATGGCCGCCTCGCGGGCCTCGGCCGCTTCCATGGCCTGCGCGACATTGGCCAGGGTGCGGGCGCGATCGGGGTCGAGCCCGTCGAAGGCACCGGCACGGGCCAGGGCCTCGACCGAGCGGCGGTTGACCACCCGCCGATCAATGCGGGTGCAGAAGTCGTAGAGACTGCTGAAGGGGCCGTCGGCGCGGACCTTGAGGATGTTGAGCACCGCGGTCTCGCCCGCGCCCTTGACCGCGCCCAGGCCGTAGCGGATGGCCCGCCCGGCGCGCGACTTCATGCCCTCGGGCGCGGCCACCGGCTCGAAGCGGTATCCCGAGCGGTTGATGTCGGGCGGCAGCACCGGCACGCCGTTGTCCTTGGCGTCGGACACGAACAGCTGAACCTTGTCGGTGTCGTCCATGTCGGAGGACAGCGTGGCCGCCAGGAACTCCGCCGGGTAGTGCGCCTTGAGCCAGGCCGTCTGGTAGGTGACCACGGCATAGGCCGCGGTGTGCGACTTGTTGAAGCCGTACTCGGCGAACATGGCCATCAGATCGAACAGCTTGTTGGCCAGGGGCGCGCCGTAGCCCTTGCGCACCGCGCCCTCGACGAAAAGGTCACGGTGCTGGGCCATTTCCTCGGGCTTCTTCTTGCCCATGGCCCGGCGCAGCAGATCGGCGCCACCCAGGGTGTAGCCGCCGATGATCTGCGCAATCTGCATCACCTGTTCCTGGTAGACGATCACGCCGTAGGTGGGCTCGAGGGTCTGCTTCAGGTCAGGGTGGAAATAATCGATCTCGCCCAGGCCCTTCTTGCGCAGGATGAAGTCATCGACCATGCCCGAGCCCAGCGGCCCGGGGCGGTACAGGGCCAGCACCGCGATGATGTCCTCGAAGCGGTCGGGCGCCAGCTTCTTGAGCAGCTTCTTCATGCCATCGCCCTCCACCTGGAAGATCGCGGTGGTATTCGCGTCTTTCAGGACCTGGTAGGCGGCGGGGTCGTTGAAGGCAAGGGTATCGAGGCGGATGGGATCGTGCGGACGGCCGGCGTTCACATACTCGACCGCAAGCTGGATGATGGTGAGGTTGCGCAGGCCGAGGAAGTCGAACTTGACCAGGCCCACCGCCTCGACATCGTCCTTGTCGTACTGGCTGACCACGGAGTCGGTGCCCGGGGCCTTGTAGAGCGGGCAGAAATCGGTGAGGCGCCCGGGCGCGATCAGCACGCCGCCGGCATGCATGCCGACATTGCGGGTGAGGTCCTCGAGGGGTTCGGCCAGCGCCAGCAGCTCGCGCACCTCGTCTTCCTGGCGCTCTCGCTCGGCGAGCAGCGGTTCGCTCTCGCGGGCCTTGGCCAGCGACACCGGCTTGTTCTGCACCACCGGAATCAGCTTGGAGAGCTGGTCGCAGAAGGTGTAGCTCATGTCGAGCACGCGGCCGGCATCGCGGATGACCGCCTTGGAGGCCATGGTGCCGAAGGTGGCGATCTGGCTCACCGCCTGCTCGCCGTAGCGACGGCGAACATACTCGATGACCTTGTAGCGGTTGTCCTGGCAGAAGTCGATGTCGAAGTCGGGCATGGATACCCGCTCGGGATTCAGGAAGCGCTCGAAGAGCAGCGCGTACGGAATCGGATCGATGTCGGTGATGCCCAGCGAGAAGGCCACCAGCGAGCCCGCGCCCGAGCCCCGCCCCGGGCCCACCGGCACGCCGTTGGCCTTGGCCCAGTTGATGAAGTCGGCCACGATGAGGAAGTAGCCCGGGAAGCCCATCTGGACGATGGTGTCGCACTCGTAGGCGAGGCGTGCCTCGTACTCGGCGCGGCGGGACTCGCGCACGGCAGGGTCGGGGAAGAGCACCGGCAGGCGCTCGGCCAGCCCCCGCGCCGCCTCCTGGCGCAGGAAGTCGTCCAGACCCACGCCGTCAGGGGTGGGAAACTGCGGCAGACGGGCCTTGCCCAGGGTCATGGCAAGGTTGCAGCGGCGGGCGATGGCCACCGAGTTGGCCAATGCCTGGGGCAGATCGGCGAAGCGCTCGGCCATCTCGGCCTGGCTGAGGAAGTACTGCTCCTCGGTGAAGCGGCGCACGCGCCGCGGGTTGGCGAGAATCTCGCCCTCGGCGATGCACACCCGGGCCTCGTGCGCGCGGTACTCCTCGCGGCGAATGAACTGCACCGGATGCGTGGCCACCAGGGGAAGATCCAGGCGGGCGGCGAGCCGTGCGGCCTCGCGGGTGTGGGTCTCGGCCTCCTGGGCGCCGGTGCGCTGCACCTCCAGGAAGTAGCTGCCCGGAAAGCGGGCAGCCCACTGCCCGGCCAGGCGCGCCGCCGCCTCGGCATTGCCGGCGAGCAGTGCCTGGCCGACATCGCCGTGCTGCGCGCCCGAGAGCAGGATGAGGCCGGCATTGGGCTCGTCGAACCAGCGCGGCAGCATCTCGGCGCGGCCGCGGTACTCGTTGCCCAGCCAGGCCCGCGAGAGGAGATCGCACAGGCGCAGATAACCGGCCTGGCTGGCGGCCAGCAGCAGGATGCGGTGGGGACGATCGCGCTCGGCCTCGTTGGTGAGCCAGGCATCGACGCCGAGCACGGGCTTGAGGCCGCGGGCCCGCGCGGCCTTGTAGAACTTGATCCAGCCGAACAGGTTGGCCAGGTCGGTGATGGCCACCGCCGGCTGCTGATCGTCTGCCGCGGCCTGCACCAGGGAGTCGATCCGCACGATGGAATCGCTCACCGAGAACTCGGAGTGGACCCGGAGATGGACGAACTGGGTGGCTGACATCGGTAGAATTTTACCCTTCCGCTGGCTCCCGGCGGGTTGCCGGCTTCACCCAATGACATTCCCCGCCACGCATCGCCAGGCCGTCGTCCTGCTCGTCTTCTGCGCCCTGTGCTGGAGCATCGCCGGGGTCTTCACCCGCCTGCTCGAGCGCGCCGAGGGCTTCGAGATCACCTTCTGGCGCAGCCTGTTCTGCATCGTCTGCGTGACCGGCGCCATGGCCATGGGCGGGGAGCGGCGGCCGTGGCGGGCGCTGCGGGCCATGGGCCTGCCGGGCCTGGTCTCCAGCCTGATGTGGGCGGCCATGTTCACCTGCTTCATGGTCGCGCTCACGCTCACCAGCGTGGCCAATGTCATGCTCGTCACAGGTCTGTCGCCGCTGATGGCCGCGGTGCTTGGCCGGCTGCTGCTCGGCGAGCGGATCAGTGCCGGCACGGCCTGGGCGATCGCCGCGGCGCTGGCCGGCATCGCCTGGATGGTGCATGAGGGCGTCTCGGCCGAGGGCCTCGGCGGCATGCTGGTGGCGCTGGGCGTGCCCACCGCCGCGGCGCTCAACCTGGTGATCCTGCGCCGGCAGCAGGCCAGCCTCGACCTTGCCCCGGCGGTGCTCGGGGGCGCGCTGCTCTCCTGCCTGATCACCCTGCCGCTGGCCTGGCCGCTGTCGGCCAGCGGCTCCGATCTCGCCATCCTGGCCCTGCTCGGATTCGTCCAGCTCGGCATCCCCTGCCTGCTCCTGGTGCGCGTCGCACGCCATCTCGCCCCGCACGAGATCGCCCTGATCAGCCTGCTCGAGGTGGTGCTGGCACCGGTCTGGGCCTGGCTGGGCGCGGGCGAGGCGGTGGGTGCTGCCACCGTGCAGGGCGGGCTGGCCGTGGTGACCGCCCTGGCGCTCAATGCCTGGCTGCAGCGCGCCCCGGGCGCCCGGTCGGCATGAGCGCAGACGCCGGGCGAGGCGTGTCGGCGGCGGCCAGGCCCGCCGCCGCGCCCCGGCCGCTGGCCGAGATGCCGCGGCTGCCGCTGCGGGGTCTGCTCACCGACATCGATGACACCCTCACCACCGAGGGCCGGCTGCAGGCCTCGGCCTACCACGCGCTCGAAAGGCTTCATCAGGCCGGTCTGCGGGTGGTGCCGGTCACCGGCCGCTCGGCCGGCTGGGCACACATGATCCTCAAGACCTGGCCGGTGGACGCGGTGGTCGCCGAGAGCGGCGGGCTCTACCTGACGCGCGACGCCACCGGCCGCCTGATCGAGGTCACCCACCAGCCGCCCGCCGAGATCGCGGCCGGGCGCGCGGCGCTGCTCGCGCTCGCCACCAACCTGATCGATGCCCATCCCGGCCTCGCCTGGGCGAGCGACAACGCCTATCGCCGGGTCGATGTCGCCATCGACTGGTGCGAGGAGGTCGCCCCGGTGGCCGCCCCGCAGGTGGAGGCGGTGATCGCCGCGCTGCGGGCCGCGGGCTACCGCGCCCGCGCGAGCAGCGTGCACATCAATACCTGGCTTGGCGAGTTCGACAAGGCGCCGATGGCCCTGCGCTGCCTGCGCGAGCGCTGGGGCATTGACGCGCAGGAAGCCCGCGCCGCCTGGCTCTTCGTGGGCGACGCGCCCAACGACGCCTCGATGTACGAGCAGTTCCCGCTCAGCGTGGGCGTGGCCAACATCGCCCCGGCGCTGCCGCGGCTGCCGGTGCCACCGGCCTGGATCACCCGCGCCAGCCACGGCGCGGGCTTCGAGGAGCTCGCCGAGCGGCTGCTGGCGGGCTGACGCCGATCAGCGGCGCAGCGCGCGGGCGGTCTCGACGATGCGCCGGCCGTAATCGCGGGCCGAGGCCAGATCGCCCTCGGGCGGGCTCTGCTCGGGCGGCACATTGTCGGCCTGCGCCATGACACCCAGGTAGCTGCCCAGGCGGTTGATCGCATTGGGGTCGCCGGGCGTGGCCGCGGGATGCGTGCCGGTGCCCACCCAGATCATGCCGTGCTGCATGGCCAGCGTGACGAAGTAGCTCAGGGTGGAGAACTTGTCGCCCGACATGCTGAGCGAGCAGGTGAAGCCGCCGGCGAGCTTGTCCTTCCAGGCCTGGGTGAACCAGGCCTTTGCGGTGGCGTCGGCGAAGACCTTGAACGGGCCGGAAGGCCCGCCCATGTAGGTGGGCGCGCCGAACACGATCGCGTCGGCCGCACCGAGCGCGGCCCAGCCCGCGTCGTCGATGGCGGTGACATCGAGCAGGGTGACCTGGGTGCCGGCAAGCGCGGCCGCGCCCTGCTGGACGGCCTGGGCGACGCGGCGGGTGTGACCGTAGCCGGAGTGATAGGCGATGACGATGGCGGTCATGGAAGCTTTCGGGTGAGGGTTGGGAAGCGAAGGGAAAACGGGTTCGGGGAGGGGCTGCGGGGGGGGCTGCATGGGGCTGCAGGCAGGCGCGCGGTGATGCCGGCGGGCCGCGGCGGCCGGGCAGGCCGCGCG
The DNA here is from genome assembly GCF_982640115.1 of Quisquiliibacterium sp. Lineage (NCBI taxonomy): Bacteria > Pseudomonadati > Pseudomonadota > Betaproteobacteria > Burkholderiales > Burkholderiaceae > Quisquiliibacterium > Quisquiliibacterium sp. The sequence goes on from NZ_CEXFHW010000030.1 coordinate 15,042, forward strand.
CGGTTCAGGGCAGATCGAAGACCAGCACTTCGGCCTGCTCGCCGGCGCCGAGTTCAACCGCCAGCTCGCCCGTGAGCTTGAGCGCATCGCCCGCGACCAGCGGGTGGCCATTGACCTGCAGACGCCCGCGGGCAAGGTGCACATAGGCGCGCCGGCCCGGCCGCAGCGGCAGTCGCGCGGCAGCGTCGCCGTCGAAGCAGCCAGCGTGCAGCCAGGCGTCCTGATGGATGCGCACCACCCCTGGCCCGCCCTGCGGCGAGGCCACGAGCGCGAGCCGGCCACGCCGGGCGTCAGGCTCGATGACGCACTGCTCGTAGCCCGGCTCGATGCCGCGGGCCGCCGGCTCGATCCAGATCTGCAGGAAGTGGGTATCGGCCTCGCGCTGGTGGTTGTACTCGGCGTGGGTCACGCCGCGCCCCGCGCTCATGCGTTGCACCTCGCCGGGCCGGATCACCGAGCCGTTGCCCATGCTGTCCTGGTGGGCGAGCGCGCCGTCGAGCACGTAGCTGAGGATCTCCATGTCGCGATGGCCGTGCGGCGGAAAGCCGGTGCCGGGCCCGATCCGATCCTCGTTGATCACCCGTAACGGACCGAAGCCCATGTGCGCCGGATCATGGTAGCCCGCAAATGAAAAGCTGTGAAAGGATTTGAGCCAGCCGTGATCGGCATGGCCCCGGTCTTCGCTGCGACGGATCTCGATCATGGTTGCCTCCGGCAGGGTCAGGTAGCAACCCGTTTCGGGGCTGCGAGATGCCGAAGTGTAGGCTCGCGACGACGCGGCCGGACTGCTAGGATTCGTCGACTTCATTCAAATTGATTGAACCATGATCACGCTCGACGCGCTGGCCGTGCTCGACACCATCGCGCGCCGTGGCAGCTTCGCGGCGGCGGCGGCCGAGCTCGGCAAGGTGCCTTCGGCGCTCACCTACACCGTGCGCCGCCTCGAGGAACAGCTCGATGTCCTGCTCTTCGACCGCCGCGGGCGCCGCGCCCGGCTCACGCCGGCCGGCCAGGAACTGCTCGATCAGGGCCGGCTGCTGCTGCGCGCGGCCGATGACCTCGCCTGCCGGGTGCGCGAGGTGGCCAGCGGCTGGGAGGTCGAGCTGCGCATCGCCCTCGATGCCGTGATCGCCTTCGACCGGGTCGAGCCCCTGCTCGCCGACTTCTATCGTCTGGGGGCGCCCACGCGCCTGCGCTTCTCGGTCGAGGTGCTCGATGGCGGCTGGGATGCGCTGCTCTCCGGGCGCGCCGATCTCGCCATCGGCATGAGCGGCGAAGCGCCGGCCGGGCTGGCGGCCAGCGGCGAGATCAGCGCCAGGCCGCTCGGCCCGGTGCGCTTCGTGTGGTGCGTGGCGCCGGATCATCCCCTCGCGCAGGCCGATGAACCGATCGACCCCGAGCGGCTGGTGCGTCATCGCGCCGTGGCGCTGGCCAGCAGCGCCCGCGCGCTGCCGCCGCGCTCGGCCGGATTGCTGTCGGGGCAGGAGACCCTCACCGTGGCCACGCTCGAGCAGAAGATCGCGCTGCAGATCGCCGGCCTGGGCGGGGGCTATCTGCCCGAGGCCTTCGCCCGCCCTCACCTCGCCGCCGGCCGGCTGGTGGCGCGGCGCACCCTGCGCCCTCCGCTGAGCGGGCCCGCGCAGTACGCCTGGCGGCGCGCTGCCCGGGGCAAGGCCCAGGCCTGGTGGCTGCAGCGCCTGGAGGTCGCCCGCGTGCGCCAGCAACTGCTCGCGGGCCCTGGGCCGGCTGCCGCCACGCCGTCAGCGTCCGTCACGCCATCCTCGCCACGCGCTTCGGCGCGGCTTCGCCATGGCTGAGCACCCCTACATCGGGCGCTTCGCGCCCTCGCCCACCGGGCCGCTGCATGCCGGTTCGCTGGTGGCCGCACTGGCCAGCCGGCTGGATGCCCTCGCCCACGGCGGACGCTGGCTGCTGCGCATCGAGGATCTCGATCCGCCGCGCGAAGTGCCCGGTGCCGCCGAGGACATCATCCGCACACTCGCGGCCTTCGGCTTCACGCCAGACGGTCCCATCGTCTTCCAGAGCCGGCGCCACCCCCTGTACCAGCAGGCCTTCGACAGGCTCCGCGACGCCGGCTGGGTCTATCCCTGCGGCTGCACCCGCAAGGAAATCGCCGACTCGCTGCAGCGCCAGGGCGATGCCCCGGAGCGTCACCGGGAACGGATCTATCCCGGCACCTGCCGTCACGGCCTGCGGCCCGGTCAGGCGGTGCGGGCCTGGCGGGTGCGGGTCGATGACATCGTGGTGCGCTGGCACGACGAGTCCCTGGGCGATCGTGAGGAGGCACTTGCGCGCAGCGTGGGCGACTTCGTGTTGCGACGCGCCGACGGCCTGTGGGCCTATCAGCTCGCGGTGGTGGTCGACGACGCACTGCAGGGCGTGACCCATGTGGTGCGCGGCGACGACCTGCTTGGCGCCACCGCGCGGCAGATCCACCTGCAGCAGCTGCTCGGCTGGCCGCAGCCGGTGTACCGGCACCTGCCGGTGGTCACCGATGCGCGGGGCGATAAGCTGTCCAAGCAGACCGGCGCGGCCGCGCTGCGAACCGATCAGGCCCTGCCAGCGCTGGAGCAGGCGCTCGCGCACCTGGGCATCGCCCCCACCGGCGCACGCAGCCTGGACGCATTCTGGCGTCAGGCGGTGCCGGCCTGGGCCGCGCATACCGGCGCCGCGCACTGAGCGCGGCGAGGCGCGGTTCAGCTCTTGCGGACCCCGCCAAGCAGCGCAGCCACCGGCCGGGCCTGACGCCGGCGCGGGCCGTTGCCCGGCGCCACATTGCCGGGAGCACCCGGAACGGCCGCACCGGCCGATTCGCCGGCCGCAGCCGGCGCGCCCGAGCCCGGCTCATAGGGCTTGTAGAAGAAGGGATCCTCGGAGTGGCCGGGCAGCTGGGTGCGCGGCCGCGGCTCGCGCCGGGGCGCGGCGGTGTCGCGCCCGGCATCGCGGGACGGGCCACGGCCGGCATCACGGCCGCCGTCGCGGGCACCCTCGCGAGCACCCTCACGCGGCCCTTCGCGCCAGCCATCACGCGACGGGCGGGCCTCGCGCGGACCTCGCCGCTCGCGCTCGCCATCACGGGCGCGCTCGGCCAGGGCGGCATCGAGGCTGAGGGTCTGCTGCGGGATTTCGCGCTTGATGAGCTTCTGGATGCCATCGAGCAGACGCTCGTCGGATCCGGTCATGAGCGAGAGCGCCACGCCGCTTGCGCCCGCACGGCCCGTGCGGCCGATGCGGTGCACATAGTCTTCGGGCGAGTAGGGCAGGTCATAGTTGATGACCGCCGGCAGCTCGGCGATATCAAGGCCGCGCGCGGCCACATCGGTGGCCACCAGCACCGCGATCTCACCCTTCTTGAAGCCCTCGAGCGTGGCCAGCCGCTCCTGCTGGCTCTTGTCGCCGTGAATGGCGTTGGCGTTCAGGCCGTCTTTCTCGAGCTGGCGGGCAAGGCGCCCGGCGCCGATCTTGGTGTTGGTGAAGACGATCACCTGCGAGAGCTGGCGATCGCGCACCAGCTGCGCCACCGCCGCCCGCTTGCTCTCGGCATCGGGCACGCGGTAGACGAGCTGCTCGACATTCTCGGCGGCGGCATTACGCCGGGCGACCTCGACCGAGACCGGATTCTGAAGGAAGGACTCGGCGAGCTTTCGGATCTCGCCCGAGAAGGTGGCCGAGAACATCAGGTTCTGACGCACCGGCGGCAGCAGGTTGATGATGCGCTGGATGTCGGGCAGGAAGCCCATGTCGAGCATGCGGTCGGCCTCGTCCATGACGAAGACCTCGGTGACGCCCAGCGACACGGTGCGCTGCCCGACATGGTCGAGGAGCCGGCCCGGCGTGGCGATCAGCACCTCGGCGCCCTGGCGCAGCGCAGCGATCTGCGGCGCGATGTCCACGCCGCCGAAGACCACGGTGGAGCGCAGCCCGGTGTACTTCGCGTACTCGCGCACATTGGCGTAGATCTGGTCGGCCAGCTCGCGGGTGGGCGCAAGGATGAGCGCGCGCACCGGATGGCGCGCCGGCGAGGCGCTGTGATTGGCCAGCGGCATCAGCCGCTGCAGGATGGGCAGCGCGAAACCGGCGGTCTTGCCGGTGCCGGTCTGGGCGGCGCCCATGACATCGCGCCCCTGGATGACCAGCGGGATGGCCTGAGCCTGGATGGGCGTGGGTTCGCGGTAACCGAGCTCGGTGACCGCGCGCAGGATGGGCTCGGCCAGGCCGAAGTCGTTGAAGGTGGTGACGATGCTGGGCGTGGTGTTCAAGGGTGTGTGGGGCCCGGGACGAGGCCGCGGACCCGCGTAGGATGAATCGGGCGCAGGCGGGCGCGGGTGCCCGGGTGCGGGCCGGCCGGTCGCAGCGCATGCCGCATCCGGACGAACCGCTCATTGTCGCGCATTCAGGCCCCGGCGCAAACCCGGGCGGCTCAACGGTCGCAGGCGAGCAGTTCGGCAATCACCCGGTCGACCGCCGCGGCCCCGTCGATGCCCACCGCCACCCGGGCGATCGGCGCAGCCAGCCCCGGCAGGCCGCGGGCCTCGTCGGACAGGCCGCGCAGGTCGCAGGCAGTCATGCCGCGAAGGGCCGGGCTGGCCAGCTCCACATGCACGGGCGTGTCCTGCCAGCGCAGCAGCCCGGGGTCGGTGAGCGCGAGCAGCGCGCAGGGATCGTGCATGGCGGCGGTGTCACGCCGGTACACCGCGCGGGTGCGGGCAAGGTAGTAGCCGAGCAGGCCGGCAAAGGCCCGCCCCACCCTTCCCCCGGCGGCAGCCAGCCGGTCGACATGGGCCTGGGCGATGCCGGCCTGGCGGGTGACATTGAGGCCCACCATGCGCACCGGCGCCCCACAGGCGAACACCACCGACGCCGCCTCGGGATCGCAGTGGATGTTGAACTCGGCCTGCGGCGTGATGTTGCCGACATCGGTGGAGCCGCCCATCAGCACGATCTCGCGCAGCCAGCCGGCCAGGCGCGGCTCGGTGCGCAGCGCCACCGCCACATTGGTGAGCGGGCCCACCGCCACCAGGGTGATCTCGCCGGGCGCGGCGCGCGCCTGCTCGATCAGGAAGGGCACGGCGTGCTGGGCGAGCGGCGCGCGCCGCGGCTCGGGCAGCACCGCGCCATCAAGTCCGGTGCTGCCGTGGATATGCGCGGCCGAGGCGGGCGCGCCCACCAGCGGCCCGGCCATGCCGGCCGCCACCGGCACGTCCAGCCCGATCAGCTCGCACACCGCCAGCGCGTTGCGGGTGGTGTTGGCCAGGGGCGTGTTGCCGAAGACGGTGGTGATGCCCACCAGATCGAGCCGCCGCGCGGCGTAGACGATCGCCATCGCGTCGTCGTGGCCGGGATCGCAGTCGAGCAGGATGCGGGTGCGCCCGGGCGGCGCCGGTGCGGTAGGGGTCATGACAGCGCCTCGGCAGGGGGCAGGAGGGCCGCGATGGCCGCCGCGGCCGCCAGCGCGGGGACGGCGCCGCGCCGCGTGCAGGCGAGCGCGCCGGCGGTCACGCCGTGCCGCAGCGCCACCGCCGCCGGGTCGCCCGCGGCCCATCGGCAGGCGAAGGCCCCCACGAAGGCATCGCCCGCGCCGGTGGAATCGACCACCGCCACCGCGGGCGGCGGGCAGCTCAGCGCCGGCTGCCCGCTCTGGAGCAACAGCGCACCGCGCTCGCCCAGGGTGACCACGGCGGCCAGCCGCACCCGACCCAGCAGCGCGCTGGCCAGCGCCAGCGGCCCGGTGGGCGCGACCCGCCGGGCACCCACCGACAGGCTGCCCGGCGCTGGCTCGCCGGAGGCCGGCGGGCCAGCGCCCGCGTCGCCGGCAAGCAGAGCGGCCTCGCCCTCGTTGGCCACCACGATGTCGGTCAGGGCCCAGAGCGAGGCCGGCAGCGCGGCGCGCGCCGGCGCGGTATTGAGCAGCGTCGGCACCCCGTGACCGCGGGCCATGGCGAACACCGCCTCGGTGAGTTCGAGCGGCGTCTCGAGCGTGGCCAGCACCAGATCGGCCCCGGCGATCAGCGCACGGGCCCGCTCGGCATCGCCGGCCCGCAGTCCCTGATTGGCGCCGGGCGCGATCACGATCCGGTTCTCGCCCCCCGACTCCACCAGGATCATGGCCTGACCGGTGGGCTCGCCGGCCATCACCCGGACAGCGCTGGCGTCGATGCCCTCGGCCAACCAGAGGGCGCGGGCCGCGGCGCCCGCGGCATCGTCGCCCACCCCCGCGAGCAGGGCCACCCGCGCCCCGCAACGCGCCGCCTGGATGGCCTGGTTGCTGCCCTTGCCGCCCGGCGCCTCGAGCGCATCGCGTCCGGCCAGGGTCTCGCCGGCGGCGGGGCAGCGATCGACCACCACGCTGAGGTCGCGCATGAAGCTGGCAAGGGCAAACACACGGGGCGGGGCGCTCATGCCGTTCTCCGGACGCGATCGGGCCGGACGGAATGTCCGGGCCGCCGGCGACTATGCCGAGCCGGCGCCGGGCTCGTCAAACGAGCCCGGCAGCCGCCACAGTGACGCCCTGCCATGCCCCTGTCGCCCTGCTTCGCCCTGGTCGATGTCGAGACCACCGGCCTCTCGCCCCAGCACCACCGTGTGATCGAGATCGCGGTGATCCGCGTGCAGCGCGCGGGCGACACCTGGCAGGCCAGCCCGTGGCATTCCCTGGTCGACCCGGGCGTGCCCATCCCGGCGGTGATCAGCCGGCTCACCGGCATCACCGCGGCCCGCTGCGCGGGGGCGCCGGCCTTCCCGGCACTGGCCGCCGAACTGCTGCGCCAGCTGGACGGCACAGTCTTCGTCGCCCATCAGGCCCGATTCGACTATGGCTTCGTGCGCGCCGAACTGGCGCGCGCCGGCCACGCCTTCTCGGCCCGCACCCTGTGCACCGTGCGCCTGTCGCGCCTGCTGGAACCACAGGCTGAGGACCACACCCTCGACGGCCTGCTGGCCCGCCACCGGCTGACGGCGCCCGAGCGTCACCGCGCGCTGGGCGATGCCCGCGCGCTCTGGGACCTGGTGCAGGCGCTGGCCGCTCGACACGGCGAGCGCGCGCTGCGTCTGGCTGCCTCGCGGCTGCTGCGCCATCCCGGCCTGCCCTCGCACCTGCCCGCGCAGGCGCTCGAAGACGCGCCCGCGGGGCCAGGGGTCTACGCCATGCTCGGCGCCCGGGGCCAGCCGCTCTATGTGGGCCGCAGCAGCCACCTGCGCCGGCGCCTGGCCAGCCACTTCAGCGCCGACCCCACCCGCGAGCGCACCGCGCGGCTGGCCGCCGAAACCCATCGCCTGGAATGGCGGCGCACCGCCGGCGAGCTCGGCGCACGCCTGCTCGAAGCGCAATGGATCCGCGAGCGGCAGCCCAGCCACAACATCGCCCAGCGGCGGGTCTGGCCCTGGTTCGCCCGGCTGCCCGCCGAGGGCCGTCGGGCCGTGCTGTTGCGCGGCGATCGGCTCGCGCCCGGCGAGGAGTGCGGGCTGTTCGGTCCCTTCGGCTCGCGCGCAGCCACCCGTGCAGTCCTCGCCGAGGCCGCCAGCCAGGCCGGCCTGTGCCTGGCCGTGCTGGGTCTGGAGCGACGCGCACCGGGCGAGCCCTGCTTCCGGCGCCAGCTCGGGCGCTGCGCCGGCGCCTGCGTGGGGCATGTGCCGGCAGGCACCCAGTGGCAGGCCCTGGCCCAGGCGCTGGCCGAGTGGCGCGTCCCGCCCTGGCCGGCATCGGGCCCGGTCACGCTGCGCGAGGACGACCCCACCGGCGCGACGCAATGGCATGTGCTCTGGCACTGGCGTCATGTCGGCTCGGCCGACGATCCGCAGGTCGTCGAGGGCTTGCGCAGTCGCGCACCGGCAGAGCCGCTCGATCCCGGCATCTATCGCCTGCTTCGGCGCCTGCTGCCGGCCGATCCGCGATAATCGGGCATCCAGCCCAATTCCGGAGCCCCTCATGTCCGCCAGCACCCCGAGCGCCTCGCCATCCGCCGCCGACCCCCGCGTGCCGCGGGACGGCCTGAGCCTGGTCCGCGGCGACACCGAGGTCGCCCTGCTCGAGCTCACCATCCCGCAGTTCCTCGCCCGGGCGGTCGAGCGCGGCGGCGATCGCGAGGCCGTGGTGTTCCGTGAGCAGCAGGTGCGCTGGAGCTGGCGCGAGTTCGCCGCCCGGGTCGATGAGCTCGCCGCCGGCCTGCTCGCGGTGGGCATCGAGCGCGGCGACCGCGTGGGCATCTGGTCGCCCAACCGGGTCGAGTGGCTGGTCACGCAGTTCGCCACCGCGCGCATCGGCGCCATCCTGGTCAACATCAACCCGGCCTACCGGCTGGCCGAGCTCGAATACGCCCTGAACAAGGTCGGCATGAAGGCGCTGGTCAGCGCCGACCGCTTCAAGACCAGCGAGTACCTCGAGATGCTGCGCACCCTGGCGCCCGAGCTCGCGCAGTGCGCGCCCGGCCTGCTGCGCAGCGAGCGGCTGCCGCATCTGCGCACCGTGATCCGCATGGGCGAGGCCCGCACGCCGGGCATGTTCAACTACGCCGAGGTGCTGGCCATGGCCAGCCCGGCGCTGCATGCCCGGCTCGACGCGATCACCGCCGCGCTCGACCCGCACGACCCGATCAACATCCAGTTCACCAGCGGCACCACCGGCAACCCCAAGGGCGCCACGCTCACCCACCACAATGTGGTCAACAACGGCCGATTCGTGGCCGAGGCCATGCGCCTGGGCGCCGCCGACCGGCTGTGCATCCCGGTGCCGCTCTATCACTGCTTCGGCATGGTGCTGGGCGTGCTGGCCTGCGTGACCGAGGCCTCGGCCATGATCTTCCCCGGCGAGGGCTTCGATCCGCTGGCCACGCTGTCGGCGGTGGCCGATGAGCGCTGCACCGCCCTGCACGGCGTGCCCACCATGTTCATCGCCCAGCTCGATCACCCGGCGTTCAGCCGCTTCGATCTCTCGACGCTGCGCACCGGCATCATGGCCGGCTCGCCCTGCCCGATCGAGACCATGAAACGGGTGGTCGCCCAGATGCACATGCACGAGGTGACCATCGCCTACGGCATGACCGAGACCAGCCCGGTGTCCTTCCAGAGCGCCACCGACGATCCCCTGGAGCGCCGGGTGAGCACCGTGGGCCGCATCCAGCCGCATCTCGAGGTGAAGATCGTCGATGCCGACGGGAATCTCTGCCCGGTGGGTGTCAAGGGCGAGCTCTGCACCCGCGGGTACTCGGTGATGAAGGGCTACTGGAACGACGATGCCCGCACCGCCGAGACCGTGCGCGACGGCTGGATGCACACCGGTGACCTGGCCACCCTCGACGAGCAGGGCTTCTGCAACATCGTCGGCCGCGTGAAGGACATGCTGATCCGCGGCGGCGAGAATGTGTTTCCGCGCGAGGTCGAGGAGTACCTCTTTCGCCACCCGGCCATCCAGGATGTGCAGGTCTTCGGCGTGCCCGACCCGCGCTTCGGCGAGGAGGTCGCCTGCTGGGTGGTGCTCAAGCCCGGCCAGCACGCCGCCGAGGAGGACATCCGCGCGTTCTGCCGCGGCCAGATCGCGCACTACAAGGTGCCGCGCTATGTGAAGTTCGTCAGCGAGCTGCCCATGACCGTCACCGGCAAGCCGCAGAAGTTCGTGATGCGCGAGGCCATGGCCCGCGAGCTCGGGCTGCAGGAGCAGAAGACCGCCTGAGCGCCAGACCTTGCGCAAGGCGCCCCCTGGCGGGCGGCGCGCCTTGCGCGGCGCGGTGCGCCCGCTGCTCAGCGGGTGTCGATCGGCACCGGATTCGCCGCCAGCTCGCGCGCGGCCGCCTCGCCGAGATCCCAGTAGAGCCCGGCCATGATGCCCAGGCCCTCGTCGATCACGCTCACCGGCACATTCTCGTTGGGCGCGTGGTTGGCCGAACCCGGGTAGGAGTGCGGCACCCAGACGGTGGGCAGGCCGAGCACCTCGGTGAACACATCGTTGGGCAGCGAGCCGCCCAGGCTGGGCAGGATGGCTGGATCGGTCCCGGTGGTGTGCTGCACTGACTGCGCCGCCCACTGCACCCAGGGATGGGAAGGGTCGATGCGCGAGGCCCGGAACATGGTCTCGCGCGAGGGCGCGATCTTCACCATCGACAGGCCCTGCCGGTCGAGGAACTGCCGCAACTGCCCGAGCAGGCGATCGGGGTCGACCCCCACCACATAGCGCAGCTGCATGCGCGCCCAGGCCTTCGGCGGAATCGCGTTCACCGGCTGGCGCGGGTTGCCGGTCTCGAAGGCGAGCACCTCGCAGCTGCACCAGGCAAACACCCGTTCGGCAGGCGTCAGACCGGGCTCGCCCCACCAGGGCTCGATCTCGGGGTCGCCGGGGCCGGGCTCGAAGGCGAGCTGGCCGACCGCTCGCCGTACCGAATCGGGAATGGATTCCGGCACCCAGCCCGGTACGCGGATCTGGCCGTTGGGCCCGACCATGGCGGCGATCGCATGAGCGAGCAGCACGCCGGGGTTGGAGATCAGCCCGCCCCAGTTGCCCGAGTGGTGCGCGCCGGCACGCGACTCGATGGTCAGGTCAAAGCCGAGACCGCCGCGCGAGCCCAGAAACAGGGTGGGCTTGCGCCGGGCGATGCGCGGGCCGTCGGAGGCCAGCAGCAGGTCGGCGCGCAGCCGGTCGGCATGGGCCTCGCACAGTTCGCGCAGGCCCGGCGAGCCGGTTTCCTCGCCCATCTCGATGAGCCAGCGGGCATTGAAGCCGAGCCGGCCCCGCACCGCCAGCAGCGCCCGCATCGCCTCCAGGTTGAGGGTGTGCTGGCCCTTGTTGTCGACCACGCCGCGGCCATACCAGATGCCGTCGCGTTCGGTCAGGCGCCAGGGCGACAGGCCCTCGTACCAGCGGTCGTCCTGGCCGCGGATCACATCGCCATGGCCGTAGCCGAGCACGGTGGGCAGGGCATCGTCCTCGTGGCGCTCGGCCACCAGGAAGGGTGCCTGCGCCTTCGGATGGGTGAGCACCGCGCAGGTGAAGCCCAGTTCGCGCAGCGCCGGGATCATCTCCTCGTCGAGATAGCGGCGCATCTCGGCGGCGCGATCCGGGTTCTGACTCTCGGTGGGCATCGCCACGCGGCGCGAGAGGGTGCGAAAGAGCTCGCCCGAGGCGAGCGTCTGGCGGGCCTTGTCGATCACGGCTTGTCGGGTCATGCGGGCTCCTGGCGAAAGGCCGGCTCGGGCTGGCCGCCGGCACCGGCTCGTGCGACAGACCGCCCGAGCCACGCGCCGCAGGGTACGCCGGCGGCGGCCGCAAGGACAGGGGCGCCCGCGGCCGGGGTTGGCCGCGGGCGCTGAAATCGGTCATCATCGGGCGCCCACGGAGCCAGACCGGCGTGCAGTGCGACACCGGGTCTCGGGGCGACGCGCCCATCCCATGCCCACGCCCGCCCCCGATCCGCCTCCGGCCGGCAGCCACCACGAGACACCTGGCGGCCACCGGAACTCGTCCGCGGCCGCGTCCACTGCCCTGCCCAGGGTCGGGCTGCGCGGGCGACGCCGCCTGATCGCCGGCATCGTGGTCTCGCTCGCGGTCGGCCTGCTGGTGCTGGCCGCCGACCTGGTCGCGCACCGGCGCTTCGACCAGACCATCCTCCTGATGCGCGACCTGGATGAGGCCGATGACCGCCTGGCGCTGGGCCTGCTCGCCCTGGGTGCGGCCATCGCGCCCGGCCAGAGCGACCCGGTCGCGCAGCTCGCCCAGGCCCGGACCGGCCTGACCGCAGCACTCGAGAGCTATCGTCTGGCCCTCGTCCGCAGCGGCAAGGACACACCGGAGCAGCACTCGATGCGCGAGCAGCTCGAGTCGCTGCTGGCGCGCCTTGAACGCGATGGGCTGGGGCCCGGGCCGATCCAGCGTCTGGACCTGCTGGAATCGGCGCAGCGCCTGATGCACCAGGTGGAACAGCTCGACAAGGGGGTTCGAGAGCAGTTCTGGCAGGCCAGCGACAGCTTCGAGCACCAGACCCGCGCGATGCTGCTGCTGCCCATTGTGCTGATGGCCGGCCTGTGTGCCTGGCTGCTCAAGGCCGACCGCCTGCGCACCGGCGTGGCCGAACGACTGGCGCTGAGCGAGGCGCGTCAGCGGGCCCTGGCGGACTCCCGGGCGCACGATCTCGCGCGGGCCGAGGCTGCGCGCGACGAATTCGATGCCTTCGCGCGCGTGATGCTCGACCACCAGCCCACGCAGATCGCCTACTGGGATACCGGGCTGCATCTGCGCTTTGCCAACCGCGCCTGCCTCGAGGCGCTGGGGCGCTCCCGCGAGGACGCGATCGGCAAGCCGATGTCCGAGCTGCTGGGCGAGGCCGCCACCGCCAGCCAGCAGGCGGTGCTCAGGCGGGTGCTGGGGGGCGAACGGGTGGTGCGCAGCGAGGATGCGATGCTGGGCGGGCGTCTGCTGGTGGTGCGCCTGCCCGATCATCGCGACGCCTCGGTGCGCGGCTTCTTCTGGTTCGCCACCGACATCACCCAGACCGCCGAGGTGGAACACCACCTGCGAGAACTCAACCTCGAACTCGAACTCGCCCGCGACCGGGCCGAGCAGGCCAGCCGGGCCAAGAGCGCCTTCCTGGCCAACATGAGCCACGAGATCCGCACGCCCCTGAACGCGATCATCGGCATGACCCGGCTGTTGCGGCGGGAGCATACCGAGCCCGTCCAGCGAGATCGCCTCGACAAGGTCGCTGACGCCGCCGCGTATCTGCTGGAAGTGATCAACGGAGTGCTCGACATCTCGAAGATCGAGGCCGGTCGCCTGGAGCTCGAGGCGGTGGTCTTCGATGTCCGGGCCATGGTCGAGCGCAGCGTGGCCATCAATGCCGGGCGCGCCGCCGAAAAGGGGCTCAGCCTGAGCGTCGAGATGAACGGGCTGCCGCCACGCCTGCGCGGTGACCCCACCCGCCTGTCGCAGGCGCTGCTCAATCTCGTCGGCAATGCGGTGAAGTTCACCGAGCGTGGCGGCATCACCGTGCGGGTGGAGGGAGCGCCCGCGGCCGACGGGTCGGTGATGGTCCGCTTCGACGTGATCGACACCGGCATCGGGGTCGCGCCCGAGCGGGTCCGCTCGCTCTTCCAGCCCTTCGAGCAGGCCGACAGTTCCACCACTCGCCGCTACGGCGGCACCGGCCTGGGCCTGGCCATCACACGGCACCTCGCCCGGCTGATGGGCGGCGATGTCGGTGGTGAACCGATGCCCCAGGGCGGCAGCCGCTTCTGGTTCACCGCGCGCCTGGGCGTGGCGCGGGCCGAGGAGCCCCTTGCCTCTCCCCTGCCCGCCCCAACCGCCCTGACGCCGGACGACTGGCGGGAGGATCTGCCAGGCGACACCCCGCTCGAGGCCGTGCGCCGACTCGCCGGCGGCGCGCGGGTCCTGCTCGCCGAGGACAATCCGGTCAATGCCGAGATCGCCCGCGAACTGCTGCGCGAGGCAGGCATGATCGTGCGCGTAGCCGGCAATGGCCGCGAGGCGCTGTCACTCGCCCTCCAGGACCCGCCCGATCTGATCCTCATGGATGTGCAGATGCCCGAGATGGACGGTCTCCAGTCCGCCCGTGCGATGCGCGCGCAGCCGGCGCTCGCGCGAGTGCCCATCCTGGCCATGACCGCCAACGCCTTTGCGGAAGACCGCCAGGCCTGCCTGGCCGCGGGCATGAACGACCATGTGGCCAAGCCGGTGGATCCGGCGCTGCTGCATGCCGCGCTGCTGCGCTGGCTGCCAGCGACCGGCGGCGCTCAGAACCC
>NZ_CEXFHW010000031.1:0-28723 GCF_982640115.1 Quisquiliibacterium sp.
TGCATGCACCAGGCCACCAGAGGCACGAGGATGCCGCCCAGGGCCAGCCCCAGGCCCGAGATGGACAGCGCCCGTGCGCGCTTGCGCTCGAACCAGTGGATGAGCGCGATGTTCAGCGGGAAGTAGCCCGAGAGACTGGAGCCCAGCGCGATCACCAGCACCGCGGCATACAGGCCGGCCAGCGAATCGATCTGGCTGAACAGCATCAGCCCCACGCCGAAGGTGATGATGCCGGCCCGGATCATGTTTTGCGGGCCGAACCTGTCGATCAGCCAGCCCATGGCCGGTCCGATGATCGCGGTCTCGGCCGACTGCATGGCTGACGCGGCCGACAGCGAGGTCTTGCTCCAGCCTTTCTGCTCGATCAGCAGCGAGAAGTAGGCCCCGAAGGACTGATGCAGCAGCGCCGCGTGCAGCATCTGGATGCCGGCGCTGGCGCCGGCCATTTTCCAGCCGTGGAAGATCTTCATCAGGGGGTGGCGGTGCGGCGCGGCAGCGGCGGGTGGTGCGGACGGCAGTGGCGCCCTCGGGGCGCGGCAGACGCAGTGTACCGGCCCGGCGCGCGCCTCTTCCGATTGGTTCGATCGATGAAACCCGGCAGGCAGCCAAGGTCATCGGCGGTCTAGACTGACGGCCTTGCCCCGGTCGGACCCCGCCGCGCGCGGCGCCGGCCCACCCGATCGCCCCGGAGAGCCCGATGGACCGCATCGTCCCCACCGAGACCCCCGTCGCCGCCGCCCTGACGGACTGGCTCGCGGCCTGCAACCAGGCCCTCGCCCGCGGGGATGCCGCCGCAGTGGCGGCACTCTTCGAGCCCGAGGGCCATCTGCGCGATCTGGTCGCCCTGGGCTGGCAGGTGCGCACCGTGAGCGGCCGCGACGCGGTGGCCGCGCTGCTGCGCGAAAGCCTGCCCGCGGCCGGCCTGCGCGGCCTGCGGGTGGCGGCCGGGCGCACTCCGCCGCGCCGCGTGCACCGCGCCGGGCGCGATGTGCTCGAGGCGATGATCGACTTCGACACCGCCCACGGCACCGGGGCAGGCGTGCTGCGCCTGGTCGACGACCCCGAGGGCCCGGGCGGCCTGCGTGCCTGGATCGTGCTGCTCAGCCTGCGTTCACTGCGCGGCCACGAGGAGGCGAGCAATGCCTGCGGCTCGCAGGGCCGCGACCACTACCTGCGCGACTTCGGCGCCGAGAACTGGGAGGACAAGCGCCGGCGCGCGGCCCGCTTCGAGCACCATGATCCGGCGGTGCTGGTGGTGGGCGCGGGCCAGGCCGGGCTGTCGATCGCAGCCCGCCTGGGCCAGCTCGGCGTGGACACGCTGGTGGTCGACCGCGAGGCCCGGGTGGGCGACAACTGGCGCCAGCGCTACCACGCGCTCACCCTGCACAACGAGGTGCATGTCAACCACCTGCCCTACATGCCCTTCCCGACCACCTGGCCGGTGTTCATCCCCAAGGACAAGCTCGCCAACTGGTTCGAGTCGTATGTCGACAGCCTCGACCTTCGGGTGTGGACCGGCACCGAGCTGGTCAGCGGCCACCATGATGCGCAGGCCGGGCGCTGGACGCTCACCCTGCGCCGCGCCGACGGCTCGCAGCGCGAGATGCGCCCGCGCCATGTGATCTTCGCCACCGGCGTGAGCGCCATCCCGGTGATGCCCGATCAGCCCGGGCTGGCCAGCTTTGCCGGCACGGTGATGCACTCCGGCCGATACACCAGCGGCGCGGCCTGGAAGGGCCGCCCGGCGCTGGTGCTGGGCACCGGCAACAGCGGCCATGATGTCGCCCAGGACCTGCATGCCGCCGGCGCGCAGGTCACGCTCATCCAGCGCAGCCCCACCTACGTGGTGAGCATCCAGGAGGCGCAGCGGGTGTACGCGCTCTACGCCGAGGGCATGCCCACCGATGACTGCGACCTGCTCGCCACCGCCATGCCCTACCCGGTGCTGCGGCATGCCTACCAGCTCTCCACGGCGGTCTCGCGCGAGGCCGACCGCGTGCTGCTGCAGGGGCTGGCCGCGCGCGGCTTTCGCCTCACCGAGGGCGAGGACCGCACCGGCTTCCAGATGATGTACCTGCGCCGTGGCGGCGGGTACTACTTCAACGTCGGCTGCTCCGACCTGATCGCCCAGGGCCGTGTCGGCCTGGTGCAGCACGAGGACATCGAGCGCTTCGTCCCGGAAGGCGTGCGGCTCAGGGATGGCCGCGTGCTGCCCGCCGAGCTGCTGGTGATGGCCACCGGCTATCACAACCAGCAGGAGGTGGTGCGCCGCAGCCTGGGCGATGCCGTGGCCGATCGCATCGGCCGGGTCTGGGGCGTGGACACCGACGGCGAGCTGCGCAACCTCTGGCGGCCCACGCCGCAGCCCGGTCTGTGGTTCATCGCCGGCAGCCTCGCGCAGTGCCGCATCTACTCCCGCTTCCTCGCCCT
Source organism: Quisquiliibacterium sp. (assembly GCF_982640115.1). Lineage (NCBI taxonomy): Bacteria > Pseudomonadati > Pseudomonadota > Betaproteobacteria > Burkholderiales > Burkholderiaceae > Quisquiliibacterium > Quisquiliibacterium sp. The sequence goes on from NZ_CEXFHW010000031.1 coordinate 2,431, forward strand.
GCAGATCAAGGCGCGCGAGGCGGGCCTTGCTTCCTACGCCAGCTGATTTCGCCCAAGGACCTCCCCATGGAAAGACGCTCGATGATCGGCACCGCGGCCGCGATGGCCACCGGTGCCCTGGCCGGCTGCGCCCTGCCCGGCACCGCCTCGCAGTCGCCCCGCATGCCCTTCGCGGTGCCGGTCACCACCATCCCGATCGCCGGCACCGACATGGTTTTCCCGGTGCGGCGCATCTACTGCATCGGCCGCAACTACGCCGCCCACGCCCGCGAGATGGGCTCGGACCCCACCCGCGAACCGCCCTTCTTCTTCCAGAAGCCCACCGACGCCATCCAGTTCGTGGCCCCGGGCACGCTGGCCGACCATCCCTATCCGCCGCTCACCCGCAACTACCACTACGAGGTCGAGCTGGTGGCGGCGCTGCACAAGGGCGGACGCGATGTGCCGATCGCGCGCGCGCTCGAACTGGTCCATGCCTATGCGCTGGGCCTGGACATGACCCGGCGCGACCTGCAGCGCTTCATGGGCGACCAGAAGAAGCCCTGGGAGATCGGCAAGAGCTTCGACCGCTCCGCGCCGATCGGCCCCTTGCACCTCGCCGCGCGCACCGGCCACTTCACGCAGGGCGCGATCTGGCTCAAGGTCAACGGCCAGACGAAACAGAACGCCAACCTCAACCAGATGATCTGGAGCGTGGCCGAGCAGATCAGCAAGATCTCCGAGGCCTTCGAGCTGATGCCCGGCGACATCATCTACTCCGGCACGCCGGAGAATGTCGGGCCGGTGGTCAAGGGCGACCGTATTGATTGCCACATCGACGGCCTGCCCGATCTCAGCCTGCGCATCACCTGAGCCGGGGAGCGGACCGCGCGCGGCGCGCCGGCGGGGTCGGCGGCCGCCCGCGCCGGTATCATGGCGCGGCCGTCGCCCGGCGGCTTCGCGCCCCCGGGCGCCCTGCCTGTCGAACCCTGCCCGCGTCCTGCCCACCCTGCGAGCCCGCCCATGATCCGCACCCCCGCCGGCTTCAATCCCGCGCTGAACCTCGAGCTGCACGATGACGCCATCGCCCATGTGTTCGTGCGCGATGCCATGGTGCTGTTCAGCGACTCCCCGGGCGCGCTGCCCTGGCGCTTCTACCGCGGCGAGGGCCTTCGCGCCGCCCGCTTCCACGGCATTGGCGAGCATGAAGGCCGCCAGCATGTGGCGGTGGCGCTCGATGACGACATCTCGCCGCGCTCGCTGCCGCCCGGCCTGAAGGCGTCCAATCTGCGCAGCTGGTTCGGCGTGATCGATGACGCCACCCTGGCCATCGCCATGCGCGCCGTGCAGGTGCTGGAGTGGGATCGCACCCACCGCTTCTGCGGCGCCTGCGGCACCCGCACCGAGCAGGCCGACAACGAGCGCGCCAAGCGCTGCCCGGCCTGCAACCTCACGGTGTATCCGCGCATCTCGCCCGCCATGATGGTGCTGGTCACGCGCGGCCGCGAGCTGCTGCTTGGCCGGGGCGTCAATTTCCCTCCCGGCCGCTACAGCGCGCTGGCCGGGTTCCTGGAGGCCGGCGAGACCATCGAGGAGGCGGTGATCCGCGAGGTGCGCGAGGAGGTCAATGTGGAGGTGACCAACCTGCGCTACTTCGGCAGCCAGAGCTGGCCCTTCCCCAACTCGCTGATGATCGCCTTTCAGGCCGAGTACGCTGGCGGCGACATGCGCCACGACCCGGCCGAGCTTGCCGACGCGCAGTGGTTCACGCCCGAGAACCTGCCGCAGCTGCCGCCGCCGCTGAGCATTGCCCGCGCCCTGCTCGACGCCACCCTGGCCGAGCTGCGCTGAGCGGCGCTCACTCCGGCTTGATGTTGCGCTCGCGGATCAGCTTCACCCAGCGGGTTTCTTCACGGGCCATGAACTCGCGGAATTCCGCGGGTGTGGAGGCGCGGATCTCCACCCCCTGTGGCTTGAACTGCTCGATCACCTCGGGGTCGAGGGCCACCTTGGCGATCGCCTTCTGAAGCTTGTCGATGATCGGCCGGGGCGTACCCGCGGGCACGACCATGCCCTGCCAGAAGGTCACCACGAAATCACGCTTGCCGGTGGCTTCGGCCATCGTCGGGATGTCCGGGAAGGCCGGCGAGCGCGCACCGCTGGTGATGGCGATGGCCCGGGTCTTGCCGCTGGCGAGGAAAGGTCTGGCCTCGAGCGCGGCCGAGAACATCATCTGCGCCTGACCGCCGGCCACATCCTGGCCGGCCTGCGCGCCGCCCTTGTAGGGCACATGGGTCAGGTCGATGCCGGTCTCCTGCTTGAGCATCTCGGCGATCAGATGGTTGGTGGCGCCGATGCCCGAGCTGGCGATGTTGAACTTCCCGGGATTGGCCTTCACATGGGCGATCAGTTCGGCCATGGTGCGGGCTGGAAACGCCGCGTTCACATGCAGGATGAACGGCGTGAACGACATCAGCGAGACCAGCTCGAAGCTGCGGTTCGGGTCGTACTGCACCTGGCCGGTGAGGGTGGGATTGATGACCAGCGAGGTGCCGGCCGCGTAGAGGGTGTAGCCGTCGGGGGCTGCCCGGGCCACATGGTTGGAGGCCACGGTGGTGGCCGCGCCGGCCCGGTTGTCGATCAGCACCGGCTTGCCCAGCTCGAGGGCCAGCTTGTTCGCATAGCCCCGCGCCACGGCATCGTTCACGCCGCCCGGCGGATAGGGCACCACCAGGGTGATGGGCTTTTGCGGCCAGTCGGTCTGCGCCGCGGCCGACAGGGGAATGACGACGAGCGCCGCAAGGGCGGCCAGCCACGCCAGGGGTTTCATGCGCGTCTCCTGATCCGGTATGGGTTGGTCGATGCAGTCTAGCCGACGGTGTCCGGACGCCGTGTCCGGATTCAGCCGGTCGACATCGGCAGGCTGGGGTCGGCGGCCCACTCCTGCAGCGAGTTGTCATAGACCTGCACCGCCTCGTGCCCGAGCAGGGCGGTGAGCGCGAAGGCGTCGCCGGTGGCGGCGATGCCGCCGCCGCAGTAGGCGATCACCGGCTGTTGCCGGTCGATGCCGCGTGCCGCGAAGACCTCGCGCAGCGTCGCGGGCGGGAGGTAGCGCCCGCGTTCGTCGAAGAGCGCGGCCGCCGGCAGATTGATGCTGCCGGTGATATGGCCGGGCCGGCCGTAGTGCAGGGCGGCCGTGCCGTCGTGCTGCTCGGCGCGCAGGCAGTTGACCACCACCGCGCTGCCCTGGTCGAGCGCGGCCTGCACACCGTGCCGGTCGGTGAACACCGCCCTTGGCCGGACCGGGAGACGGGTGGCAGACGGATAGCGCACGGGCTCGCGCGACAGCGGCCGGCCCTCGTCGACCCAGGCGCGCTGGCCGCCGTCGAGCACCGCGGCGCGGTCCATGCCGATGGCGCGCAGCAGCCACCACACCCGGGTGGCCCACCACGCGTCGCTCGCCGAGTAGAGCACCACCTCGGTGTCGTCGCCCACGCCCAGCGCCTGGAAGCGGCGCGCCAGATCGTCGGGCGCCGGCGCGGTGAAGCGCAGGCCGTTGGCCGGGTCGGAGAGATCGGCCTGCAGGTCGATCAGCGCGGCCCCCGGCAGGTGGCCTTCCTCGTAGCCTCGCTGGCCGGTCTCCACCCGCAGCCGGTGGGTGCCGGGCTGCGGGTGCAGGAAGGTGGTGCAGTCGAACAGCCGCAGCGTGGGCGAGCCGAGGCGGGCGGCGAGGTCGGCGGGGGTGATCAGGGCAGGCATGGGCGTGGTTCAGGGAGGAGGCAGCCGCCACAGTAGCGGGTTTCAGCGGCGCGGGCCGCCGGCCGCGCGGGCAGCGGGGTTCCACCGGCATGGCCTGCTGTCGGGCCGGTAGGATCGGGGTTCCGATCGTTGCGGGGTGCCCCATGCGCGAACTCTTCATCACCAACAAGAACTACTCGTCCTGGTCGCTGCGGCCCTGGCTGCTGATGACCGAACTGCGCATCGACTTCGCCGAGCGCCTGGTGCCCTTCGGTGCCCATCAGGGTCCCGAAGGCTTCGCGCGCTTCTCGCCCACCGGCCGCGTGCCGGTGCTGCGCGAGGACGAGCTCACGGTCTGGGACTCCCTGGCCATCGTCGACCACCTCGCCGAAGCGCGGCCCGATGTCTGGCCGGCCGAGCGAGCAGCGCGGGCCTGGGCGCGCAGCGCCACCGCCGAGATGCATGGCGGCTTTGCACGGGTCCGTGAGGTCTGCACCATGAACTGCGGCATCCGGGTGGCGCTGCATCCGCAGGATGCGGCCTTTGACGCCGAGTGGGCGCGCATCGACGCGCTCTGGTGCGAGGGCCCGCGCCGCTTCGGCGGGCCCTTCCTGGCCGGTGACCGTTTCACCGCGGTGGATGCCTTCTACGCGCCGGTGGCCTTCCGGGTGCAGACCTATTCGCCGCCGCTGTCGGCCACGGCGATGGCCTATGCCCGGACCCTGCTCGCCCTGCCCGGCATGCAGGCCTGGTATGACGCGGCCCTGGCCGAGACCTGGCGCGACGAGCCGCACGAGGCCGAGGCCCGCGCGGCGGGCCGCTGGCTGCACGACCTGCGGGCTCAGCCGGCCGCGTTGAACAGCGCCATGGGCGGCCGGTAGAGTCCGCGTCCGAGCAGGCCGGTGCGGCCGTCGGCCGCCACCATCGCCAGGGCCACCATCGGCGCGATGCCGGTCTGCTTCACCCGGCTCGCGCGGATGCCCAGCGACCAGGGCGGCTGCAGGGCGGGATGCGCGCGCTCGAGCAGGCGCTGCACATCCGGCAGACCGCCGGGCGGCAATCCGGCGGCCAGCACCGACAGCGGCTCGGGTGCATGCGCCAGGCGCTGAGCGCCGAAGCCAAGCAGGTCGATCACCGCGCTGTCGCCGATCGCGCCCAGGGCCTGCGCCTGCGCCGGTGCGCTGGGCAGCCGCCAGCCGGCGGGCGCGGCGGCGGGCACGCTGATCCAGTCCGATGGGTGGCCGGCCAGCGCGATGCCGAAGCGCTCGCCATTGCCGCCGGCGCGGGTGATCAGGTCGGGCGCATCGCCGCCCTCGGCGGCGCGCAGCAGGCGGGCGCAGGCGGCCATCCAGAGCGTGAGGAAGAAGAGCGGCGTGGCACCCAGCGCCTCGCTCAACGCAGCCGGCAGGCCGTCCTGCCACGCGGCCACCAGCGCGGCATTGGCGGCGGCGGTGCGGCTGTGCAGGTCATCGCCCCCGGCCAGGCCCTGCGCGGCCAGGGGCCACAGCGGCAGCGGCCCGCGCTGCGCGAGCCACTGCGCCAGCGCTGGCGCAAGCACCCGGTCGCGCTCGGTCAGGCGCGCGAGCACGGCCGGGTCGCGATGACCCATGCGGGTATCGGGCCCGCGCAGCGCCGACACCGGCGCCCAGATCAGGTCGGCTGCCGGCCCACCCGCATGGCCCGTGGGGCTGGCGGCATCGCCCACGCCGAAGAGCGGCGTGCCGGCCGAGACCACGGCCGCCAGCGGCGTGACGCAGCCTGCGGTCTGCGCCGGCCGCAGCCGCAGCCAGCCGTCGGCCAGCATCGCCTCGGCCTGGGCCTCGTCGCTGGCCCAGCCCTCGTGCAGGGCCGTGAGCACGGCCGCCGAGCGCAGCGGCGCGGGCGGGCTGCGCGGATCGTGCAGCGGCGGCCCGGCATGCAGCAGTTCGCCCGGCACCAGACCGAGGGCCTCGGCGCCGGTACGCAGCGCGCACCACGCCGGCCGCACCGCGCACAGCGCGTCCAGGCCGGCGGTGGCGGCCACGGTGCTCACACCCCCATGTAGGCGGTGCGCACCCGCGGGTCTTCGGCCAGGGCGCGGCTTTCGCCGGCGAAGGCGGTGCGGCCCGATTCGATCACCACGCCGGTGTGGGCGAGTTCGAAGGCGGTGAACACATCCTGCTCGACCAGCAGGATGGTCAGCCCGGCACGGTTGATCTCGAGCAGCGACTGCGAGAGCTTTTCCACCGCGCGCGGCGCGAGGCCCAGCGAGAGCTCGTCGATCATCAGCAGCGTGGGCCGCGACATCAGGCCACGGCCGATCGCGCACATCTGCTGCTCGCCGCCCGAGAGCGTGCTCGCGTCCTGCTGGGCGCGCTCGGCCAGGATCGGGAACAGGCCGTAGACCCATTCCAGGTCCTTCTGGATGTCGGCCCGGCTGTCGCGACGCAGGTAGGCGCCGAGCAGCAGGTTGTCGCGAACCGACAGGCCGCGGAACAGCCGGCGGCCCTCCGGCACATGGGCGATGCCGGCGCGCAGCATCGCCTCGGCGTTCTGGCCGGTGAGCGTCTGGCCGCCGAAGCGCATGCTGCCGGCGCGCGGCCGGATCATGCCCGACAGCGCCCGCAGCAGCGTGGTCTTGCCCGCGCCATTGGAGCCCACCACGCAGGCGATCTGGCCGGCGCGAACCTGCAGGTCGACGCCCCAGAGCACCTGCACATCGCCGTAGCCGGCCTGCAGCCCCTGCACCTCGAGCAGGGTTTCCTGGTTGCTGGCGGGTGTGCTCATGCCGCGGCCATCCGTCGTGCGTACTGCGTGCCGAGGTAGGCCTCGATCACCCGCGGATCGTTGGCCACCGCCTGCGGCTCGCCGCTGGCGATCAGCTCGCCATGGTGCAGCACCAGCAGCTCCTCGCACAGCGAGAACACCACCTTCATCAGGTGCTCGATCAGCATCACCGTGATGCCGCGTGCGGCGATCGCGCGGATGAGCGCGATCGCCTCGACGATCTCGGCGCTGTTCAGGCCGGCGTTGACCTCGTCGAGCAGCAGCAGCCGCGGGCGCATGGCCAGCGACTTGGCCAGTTCCAGGCGCTTGCGCGAGGGCAGCGTGAGCGAGGCCGCCGGCCGCCCGGCGAGCGGCCCCAGGCCGACGAACTCGAGGTGGGCGCGGGCCTGCTCGAAGGCCTCGGCACGGCTTGCGGCCTGCGCCGCGAACATGGCGCCGGCCGCGACATTCTCGAGCACGGTCATCTGCGGGAAGGGCTGGACGATCTGGAAGGTGCGCGAGAGGCCGCGGCGCGCCGACTCGAAGGGCCGCTGGCCCGAGACATCCTCGCCCATGAAACGGATGCTGCCGGCGCTGGCCCGGTGCACGCCGGTGACCAGGTTGACCAGCGTGGTCTTGCCCGCGCCGTTGGGCCCGATCAGGCCGACGATGCGACCAGGCTGCAGGGCGAAGCTCACCCCGCTCACCGCAGCCACGCCGCCGAAGCGCTTGGTGAGGCCGTTCACCTCGAGCAGGGGTGCGCTCATGAGGCCGCTCCGGTCTTCAGTCGCCGCGCTGCCAGCCGGCCGAGCACACCGCCCGGCAGGAAGAAGATCAGCAGCACCACCACGATGCCGAGCGCGGCCTGGTTGTAGTCGAGGAAGCGCGACCACACCGCCTGCTCGATGACCACGAAGCTGGTGGCGCCGATCACCGGCCCGAGCACGGTGCCGGCGCCGCCGAGCAGCACCATCACCGGCACCTTCAGGGTGAGCAGGATGGAGAACGCGTCGCCCGGCGAGATGTAGGCCGTCCACGAGGCCGAGATCGCGCCGACGGTGCCGCACAGCAGGGCCGAGAGCGTGAAGGCCGCGGTCTTGTAGCGGGTGACATCCACGCCCACCATGTCGGCGGCATCCTCGTTCTGCTGGATGCAGCGCAGCCCGAAGCCCAGGCGGCCGCGCTCGACCCACAGCGTCATCAGGAAGGCGAGCAGCATCACCGCCAGCATCGCGTACAGGAACACCTTGCCGGCGAAGGCCGGCCCGCCCGGCAGGATCGGCAGGTTCAGGCCCTCGCCGCCGCCGGTCAGGCCCGACCACGACGAGGCGATCAGCCGCAGCACCTCCACGATGGAGATCGAGCCCACCGCGAAGTAGTGGCCCTTCATGCGCAGGATCCCCAGGCCGAGCAGCGCGGCGAACACGCCGGTGATCGCCGTGGCGCCCGCCCAGGCCGCCACCATGGGCACGCCGGCGTTCTGCAGCAGCGCACCGGCATAGGCGCCCAGGCCGACGAAGGCCGCGGTGGCGAACGACGGGTAGCCGGCGTAGCCGCCGATGAGGTTCCATGACAGCGCCAGCCCGCAGTACATCGCGACGAAGGTGGCCTGCTGCGTGAAGTAGTTGTTGCCCGTGAGCGGCGTGAGCGCGAGCGCCAACGCCAGCACGGCGAACAGCGCCACGGGCCGGCGCAGGGCGGCAATCTCGGCGGTGATCATTCATACCCCCTTTTGCCGAGCAGGCCGGTGGGCCGGGTCATCAGCAGCACCAGCATCAGCAGGAAGCCGATCAGCACCGCGTTCTGCGGCCCGAACCAGTGGCCCGCGAAGGACTCGATCAGGCCCAGCGCGATGCCGCCGGCGAGCGCGCCCGGCACCGTGCCCAGGCCGCCGATCACGCACACCACGAAGGCCTTGCCCAGCAGCAGGCCGGAGAGGTTGGTGGTGACCGGAAACACCATGGCGAGCAGCGCACCGCAGGCGCCGGCCAGGGCCGCGCCGATGGCGAAGGTCATGGCGTAGACCCGGTCGATGCGGATGCCCATCAGCTCGGCGGCGTCGCGGTCCATGCGCACCGCCACGATCGCGCGACCGGCGCGCGAGCTGCGCATCACCGCATAGAGCAGCCCGGTGAGGCCCAGCGCGAGCGCAAAGGCCACGATGCGGTCCCAGGCCACCACCACTTCGCCCAGCGGCAGGGTGCCGAGGTCGAGCGTGACCCGCCGCGGCGTGGCCTCGAACACCACATTCATGGCGTTGTAGAGGATGAGGTCGAGCCCGAAGGTGACCGTGAGCGTGGTGAGCACCGGCTGACGCACCAGCCGGTTGATCATGGTGGCCTGGATCACCCAGCCAAGCAGGAAGGTGAACGCGGCCACCGGCAGCAGCGCCAGCAGCGGGTGCACCTTCCAGTTCAGCCACGCGAACCAGGTCAGATAGCCGCCCAGGATGATCAGCGAGCCGTGCAGCATGTTGATCACGTTGAGCACGCCCCAGACCAGCGAGAAGCCCACCGCAAGGCACGCATAGAGCGCGCCCAGCGTGAGGCCGTTGACGAGGACCTGGAAGTAGATCATCGGGCGGCCGTCTTCACTGCGCCGGCATCGGCACCAGGGTGCCGGCCTTGATCGCCTCGGGGAACAGCGGCACCACCTTGCCGTCGCGCACCTGCACGATCGGCAGATCGCGCCCGCCGTTCATGCCGTTGCTGCCGAAGCGGATCGGGCCGTAGAAGGTGAGGATGTCGAGCTTGGCCAGCGCGTCGCGCACCTTGGCGCGGTCGAGCGTGCCGGCGCGCTCGATCGCCTTCTGCAGCGCCACCAGCGCCGCCGCGGCCGAGGCATGGACATAGTCCGGGTCCTTCTTCTCGCGGGCCACGAACTCCTTGTAGAAGGCCTCGGTCGAGCCGAACACATCGTCGCTCTTGTAGGTGAGCGAGTGGTGCCACCACGAGGCGCTGGTCACGCCCTCGGCGAGCTTGCCCAGGCCATCGACGAACTCGCGATAGGCCGGGCCGGTGATCATGGTGACCACCGGCGCGGTGAGCTTGATGTCGGCCATCTGCTTGCGTGCCAGGATCAGGTCCTGGGTGTAGCCGGTGATGTAGATCCACTGCGGGGCGGCGGCCTTGATGCGCGACAGCGCCGCGGCGTGGTCGAGCGTGCCCACCGGATAGAGGTCGTTGTAGACCACCTCCAGCCCGGCGGCCTCGGCGGCCTTCTTCATCTCGGCGGCCATGGCGCGCGGGAACACATCCTCGCGGCCCAGGATGGCGATGCGCTTGAGGCCCGGGATCTGGCGCGGGAACATCGCGGCCATGTTCTGCACGATGCCGCCGTTGGGCGCCAGGGTGCCGAACATGTACTGATAGCCCTGGTTGAACACCGATTCGCTGGAGGCCACCGAGGCCATCACCGGCACGCCGTAGCGCTCGGCCACGCCGGCCACCACCTTGGTGTGGCCCGAGCCGAAGGGCGAGGTGAGGAAGTCGACCTTGTCCTGGGTGATCAGCCGCTCGGCGATCTGCTGCGCACGCTTCTCGTCGGACTGGTAGTCGTACTTGATGAGCTCCACGCGCAGCTTGCGGTTGCCCACCGCGATGCCGCCGGCGGCATTGACCCGCTTGAGCCACATGTCATAGGCGATCTCCTGCTTCTTGCCTTCGTCGGCGAGGCCGCCCGTGAGCGCCAGCGGCGCGCCGATGCGCACCACATCCTGGGCGATGGCGGCCGGCCCGATGACCAGGCCGAGACACAGCGCCGCGGCCTGCGCAAGACGCGCCAGCAGGCGCGAGGGCTTCGGGGTTGGGGTTTCCATGGTGACTCCTGCGAGGGGTGGGATGGGAGACGGGAGCTCAGGACTTCAGGCCGAGCCGGACGAGCAGGCCGGCAAGGCGCGCCTTCAGGGCCGCCCACAGCAGCGGGCCGAGCGACAGGGGCGTGGCGGGCGCGGGCGCGGCGGCCTCCAGCTCCGCCAGTCGCGCCTGCAGCGACTGCGCGAACTGCGCGGTGAGCGCGGCGGCCAGCTCGCGCACGATCCCGGCGCGACCGAACTGCGCCAGCGCGCCGGTGAGCGCGTAGTCGATGCTCACGCGTACCTCGGTGCCGCCCAGCTCGTCGTCGGCGAGCACGAAGGCGGCGCTGCCCTTGACCCGCGACTGGGTCTTGCGGTCGGCGGCCTGGCCCTCGAAGCGGCCGCTGTGCGCCGCATCATCGAGCGCCAGCCGGCCGCTGCCAGTGAAGCTTGCCGCGATCGGGCCCAGGCGTACATCGAAGCGCAGCGGCCACGCGCCGTCCTGCTCGGGCCCGTCGAGCGAAGCGCCGGGCAGGCAGGACACCAGCAGCGGCACATCGCGGAAGGCCGGCCAGGTGCGGGCCGCCGTCGCGCCCAGGCGGAAGCGCTGTTCAAGCTGCATCGACCGCTCCCGCGCGGCGCTGCGCCAGCACCCGCTGGATGGCGAGCACGATGCCGCGATACCCGGTGCAGCGGCACAGGTTGCCCGCGAGCTCCAGCCGGATGCGATCGGCGTCGGCCTCGGGCAGGCGCGTGACGATGTCGTGGGCGGTGGCCAGCATGCCGGGCGTGCAGTAGCCGCACTGCAGCGCGTGCTCCTGGCTGAAGGCCTCGCGCAGCTGCGCCATCACCGGATCGTCGCCCCAGCCTTCGATGGTGCGCACCGCGCGTCCGTCGCAGGCCGCGGCCAGGGTGATGCACGAGCGCGCGGGCGCACCGTCGATCATCACGGTGCAGGCGCCGCAGACCCCATGCTCACAGCCCAGGTGCGTGCCGGTGAGGCCTTCGGTCTCGCGCAGGTGGTCGGCGAGCGAGCAGCGCGGCTCGACCTGCGCGCTGCGGGTCTCGCCGTTGAGGGTGAGCGTGATCGGCAGGGTCATGGCGTGGTCTCCGGGCCCGGCCGGGCATCGAGCTGCGCGAAGGCGCGGGCGAGCATCACCGACTGCAGCTGGCGCCGGTAGGGGTCGGTGAGGCCGATGGCATCGAAGAGCGCGGTCTGCCCCGCGCGCTCGCGCAGCGCCGCCACCTCGGCCGCGCCGCTCACCACCGCCGGCGCGCCGTCGAGCGCGCCGATCACCAGCCGCGCGATCGCCTGCGCGGGGTCGGTCCAGATCGCCACCATCGCCTCGGCGAACTCGCCGGGTTTGCGGCACTGCTTGCGATAGGCCCAGCGGGCCTGCGGCGAGAGCACCGGCCAGTCGATCTCGACGATCAGTTCGTCATCGGCCAGCGCGGTGGTGAAGGCCGCCAGAAAGAAGTCGGTGGCCGCCACCCGGCGCGCACCGCGCGGGCCGAGCACATGGATGCCGGCATCGAGCAGGCAGGCAGTGCTCACCCAGTCGGCGGCCGGATCGGCGTGGGCCAGACTGCCGCCGAGCGTGCCGCGGTTGCGCACCGCGCGGTAGGCGATGCCGGCGGCCACCTGCGGCAGCAGGCCGCGGCTGGGTGCCGCCCCCTCGCCGTCCTCGACGCGGGCGTGGGTGAGCGCCGCGCCGGTCACGAAGCGCCCGTCGCGCAGGCCGGCCCGGGTGAGCGCGGGCATGCGCGAGACATCGAGCAGCAGCGCCGGTTGCGCCAGGCGCAGGTTCATCATCGGCCCCAGCGACTGGGTGCCGGCGCAGACCTTGGCCATGCCCTCGGCGGCGGCCAGCCGGCCGACCGCCTCGGCGGGCTCGGCGCAGGCCGCGTACTGCAGATCGGCGGCCTTCATGGCGGGCTCACCGCGCCAGCCTGGCGCAGCGCCTCGAGAATGCGCCGCGGCGTGGCCGGGCACTCGGTGATCTCCACGCCCAGCGCGGCCAGGGCGTCGTTGATCGCGTTGACGATCGCCGCCGGCGGCGCGATCGCACCGCCCTCGCCCAGGCCTTTCTGGCCGAACCAGGTGTGCGGCGAGGGCGTCTCCATGTGGTCGAGCCGGGCCATCGGCACCTCGGTGGCGCCGGGCAGCAGGTAGTCGGCCAGCGTGGAGGCCAGCGGCTGGCCCTCGCCGTCGTAGGGCATCTCCTCGTAGAGCGCGGTGCCGATGCCCTGCGCCAGGCCGCCGAGGATCTGGCCGTCGACCACCAGCGGATTGATCAGCGTGCCGCCGTCCTCGCAGATGACATAGTCGAGCAGATCCACCGTGCCCAGAGCCGGGTCCACCGCCACCGCCACCGCGTGCGCGGCATAGCTGAAGGTGCCGGTGTCAGGGTTTGCCTTGTAGCCGGTGCTCACTTCCAGGCCGCCGGGGTCGACGCCGGCAGGCATGCGCTGCGGCTGCCGGTACCAGGCATGGGCCACCTCGCGCAGACTCAGCTGACGGCCGCTGCCCGGGTCGGTGATGGCGCCGTCAGCCAGCCTCAGGCCCTGCGCCGGTGCCTCGAGCAGAGCCGCGGCGATCGCCCGTACCCGGCCCGCGAGGGCCTCGCAGGCCTGGGCCACCGCGCCGCCGGACATCACCGCGCAGCGCGAGCCCCAGGTGCCGGTGGAGTAGGGCGACAGCGCGGTGTCGCCGTGCACCAGCCGCACCTCGTCTTCGGCGATGCCGAGCACGGTGTGCGCCACCTGCGCCAGGGTGGTCTCCATGCCCTGGCCGTGGGAGTGCGCGCCAATGCGCAGTTCGAGCACGCCGTCGGGGGTGAGCCGGGCGTGGCAGCCCTCGTGGCCGGGCACCATCGGGATGCCCCAGCCGTGATAGACCGAGGTGCCGTGCGCGGCCTGCTCGCAGTACACCGCGTGGCCCACGCCGATGCGCCGGCCGTCGGCCTCGCCACGGGCCTGTCGGGCCCGCCAGGCCGGCAGATCAAGGGCGGCCAGCGCGCGGCGCAGGGCCTGCGGGTAGTCGCCGCTGTCGAACTGCTTGCGGGTGATGTTCTCGAACGGCATCTGCTCGGGCCGCACCAGGTTGGCCAGGCGCACCGCGTGCGGCTCGAGGCCGGCCTCGCGGGCCAGCGCGTCGAGCGTGACCTCCAGCGCGAAGCACACGCCGGTGCGGGCCACGCCGCGGTAGGGCAGGATGGGCGGCTTGTTGGTGGCCACCGACCAGGTGAGGCAGCGGTAGGCCTCCATCTGGTAGGGCCCGGGCAGGATCGAGCCCACCTGCGCCGCCTCCAGGCAGGCCGAGAACGGGTAGGACGAGTAGGCGCCGGAGTCGACCGTGGCCTCGCAGTCGATCGCCAGCAGGCGGCCGTCGCGCTCGGCGTAGAGCGTGATGTCGTAGTCGTGCTCGCGGCAGTTGGTGCTGGCGGTGAGCTGCTCGCGGCGGTCTTCCAGCCAGCGCACCGGGCGCCGCTTGTGCATGGCCAGCCAGGCCAGGCACACCTCCTCGGGCAGCAGGATGCCCTTGTAGCCGAAGCCGCCGCCGACATCGGGCGCGATCACGCGGATGCGGCCCTGGTCGATGCCCAGGCACTCCGAGAGACCGGCACGGTTGATGTGCGGCATCTGCGCGGCGCTGTGCATCACCAGCTGCTCCAGCCGGCTGTCCCATTCGCAGAGCACCGCGCGGCCCTCCAGCGGCGCCATGCTCTGGCGCGCGGTGCGGATGTGCCGGCGCACCTTGAGCGGCGCGCGCTCGCGCACCGCGTCCAGGCGGGTGTCGACGCGGGTCTCGAGGAAGATGTTGTCCTGCCAGTGTTCGTGCACCAGCGCCGGCGGGTTCGGGCCGCGGGCCTGCAGCATGTCGACCACCGCCGGCAGCTCGTCGAGCTCGAGCTCGACCTGCGCGGCGATGTCCTCGGCCTGCGCGCGCGTGGCGGCCACGCACATCGCCACCGCCTCGCCCACCTGACGGACCTTGTCGCGGGCCAGCGGCCACTGCTCCGACACCTTGAAGCCGGGCAGGCCCGACACGGCACGGATCGGGGCCACGCCCACCAGGTCGTCCATGGTGAAGACCGAGGCGGCCAGCCCCTCGGGCTTGATCACGCGCCGCAGCCGGCCGTGGGCAAGCGGCGAGCGCACGAAGGCCACCTCGAGCATGCCGGGCAGGCGCAGGTCGCCCACGAAGCGGCCCTCGCCCTTGAGGAAGCGGCCGTCCTCCTTGCGGCGCAGCGCCGCGCCCACGCCCTGCCCGGGGCGCGCGCGGGCGGCGAGGTGCCGGGCGTCGCTCTCGTTCATGCCGCCTCGCTCACCGGCAGGATCGGGGCGTCGGCATCGAAACGCACACCCTCGCGCAGGCAGAAGTCGGGCCGCAGCAGGCGCTCGGCCGTGAGGCGCGTGTCCTCGTTGTCGCGCAGCGCGAAGCGGCCGCGCTCGTCGTGCAGCACGCTGACATCGGCCGGGCAGCCCGGGGCGAGCGTGCCGAGCTCGGCCGGCAGCCCGAAGATGTCGACCACATGGCTGGTCACCATGCGCACCACCTGGCCGATCGGCAGGCCCAGCGCCAGCATCGCGGTCATGGCCGAGGTCAGCGAGAAGCGGGTCTGGCCGAAGAACATGTGCTCGGTGTCGCTGTGCTGCTCGGGCGTGCCCGCCGGCGCCGGCACATGGGTGTTGTAGCCGTGCATGTCGGCGCCCAGGGTGTCGGGCACGATGCCCGCGTCGAGCGCGATGCGGGCCATGCGGTAGCTGAAGTGCGAGCCGTGGCCCACATCCACCTTCAGGCCGCGGGCGAGCGCTTCGCGCACGATCGCGTGCACCTTGCCGTTGCGGTCGACGAAGCCGCCGGGGTGGCGGGTGAACGGATGGGCCAGGATGTCGCCGGCCTTCAGCAGCGGCACCACCTCGGCAAGGATCTGGTCGGGATCGACGCCGTTGGTGCCCTCCGCAGGCAGCGGCCAGAGCTGGCCGAAGTGGATGTAGAGCGGCTTGTCGGCGCGCCGCGCGATCTCTGCGGCCTGCTGCATCACGGCGATGCCCCAGCGCGCGAAGCCGCCGAGTTCGGCGTGCGCCTTGAAGCCCTTGACGATGTCGGCATTGGCCTGCGCCGCGCGCACCGTGGCCTCGACATCGACGCAGTCGGGCTTGTAGAGCGCGGGGTAGTAGTGGCCCTCCATGCCGCCGACCAGATAGGCCGACAGGTAGGCGAATACCCGCGTCTGCTTGGCCTTGACCACATGCTCGCGGAACGCCGGCAGGGTCATGCACGAGGGCCCGCCCTGGTCGATCAGGGTGGTCACCCCGGAGCGCACGCCGCACAGGTCGGCTTCCAGGCCGAAGCGGCCGGTCACGTACTGGAAGACATGGGCGTGGGTGTCGATCATCCCGGGGATGACCAGCCGGCCGCGCACATCGATGCGCTGGCGGGCCTGCGCCGCCGCGCCGGGCGCGAGCACGGCTGCCACCCGGCCATCGCGGATCGCGAGGTCATGCGGGCCGTCGAGGCCCTGGCGGGGATCGATCAGATGGCCGCCGGTGAGCAGCAGATCGAAGGGTCGGGGGTCGAAGGCGATGGGCTGCGCCATGGCGATGCCTTTCTCAGGAACGCGGCTCGGCGCTGCGCGAGGCGAGCGAGAGCCGGTGCAGGGTGATGTGGCGGATCTCGGCGCGCGAGGCGCCGATGTGCGCGCGGATGAGCATCTCGACATCACCCGTGCGGCGCGCGAGCAGGGCGCCGAGAATCCTGGCGTGCTCCTCGTAGGCGGCGTGGATGCGATCGGGCTCGATGAAGTCGAGCCGGCGGATGATGCGGATGCGCTCGGTGAGGTCGCGGTGCGTGCGCAGCATTTCGCGATTGCCGGCGAGCTCGACCAGGGTGCTGTGCAGCCGCTCGTCCTCGCGAGCCACGGTCTGGCCGTCGAGGTTGCGCTGGCGCTTGGGCACGCGCCAGAAGGCGCACAGTGCGCCGAGGTCGGGCGCCGGGTCCAGCGCGCACAGCCGCCTTGCCGCGATCAGCTCGATCTGGGTGCGGAAGTCATAGAGGTCCTCGTAGTAGGCGAGGTCGAACGCCGGCACCTGCCAGCAGGCATGACCGCTCACCCGCTGCAGCGAGCCCTCGCGCGCCAGCACGTGCAGCGCAAAGCGCAACGGCGTGCGCGACACCCCCAGCCGGTCGGCGAGCTCCTGCTCGGCATAGCGCCGCCCGGGCGCCATGCGGAACTCGAAGATGTCGTCTTTCAGGCGCTCATAGACCGTCTGCGCGAGCGTGGTCTTCTCGCGGTCGGCTGCGGCGGTCTGCACCAGATCGAGGCTGGGCGGTGCCGAACGGGGAGTCTTGTTCACCATCATGAGGATTTGCGCACCAATTGGGATCCCAAACGGGTTCTGGCTGGGGGCGAGCAGGAACAGCGCAAGACCTGTGCCAGCAGGGCAGCGAGCCGCGAGCCGCGGGCCGCGGGCCTTACCGGCCGTTCGTCGGCCAGGCGCCACCGGTCGGGCTGCGCTCCGTTAGGGTTGTCCTTCGACCCGCGGGCCGGTGATCACGCCGGATCGGGTGCTCCGCGCGCTGGCGCCCTCTCTCCCCGATTCCCTCCCGCCATGACCTCTCCTGCCCGATCTGCCCGCGTCAGCGCTCGGCTGCGCACGCCCTTCCTGCTGCTCTCGGTCGCCCTGCTGGCCTGCGCCTGCGGCGGTGGCGGGTCATCCTCGGCGGGTGCCGATGGCGCCGCGGTGGTGACCAACGACGGGGTCGGTGGCGCGCCCGGGCCTGCGCCGTCGCCTGCCGGCTCGCCGGCGCCGGCACCCGCACCGGCACCGGCACCGGCACCTGCGCCTGCGGCCTCTCCCCCGCCTGCCGCCAGCACCGCCACCCCGCTGTCGGTCGGCGCGCTGCTGTTCCGGGAGAAATCCTTGTCGGCCAGCGGCCAGCTCGCCTGCGCCAGTTGCCACGACGAGG
Organism: Quisquiliibacterium sp.; assembly: GCF_982640115.1. Taxonomy (NCBI): domain Bacteria; kingdom Pseudomonadati; phylum Pseudomonadota; class Betaproteobacteria; order Burkholderiales; family Burkholderiaceae; genus Quisquiliibacterium; species Quisquiliibacterium sp. Next base: position 19,659 of record NZ_CEXFHW010000031.1, read on the forward strand.
CCAGGGCACATGCCGACCCCGCAGGCACCACCCTGCCCCTGGGTGGCGTGACCATGACCGTGCAGGGCATTCGCAGCAGCCCTTCGTTGCGCTATCTCGAGGACAACACGGCCTTCCGCCTGGGCGGCAACGGCAATCCGCGCGGCGGCTTCACCTGGGATGGCCGGGCCGACACCCGCGCTGCGCAGGCGGCCGGACCGCTGCTGGCCGTCAACGAGATGGCCAATGCCGACATCGCCGCGGTGGCCGCCAGGGTGCGCGCGCTCGGCTACTTCGGCGACTTCGCCCGTGTCTTCGGCCTGGCCGCGGGCGCCGGCGACCAGGCGGTGTACGACACCCTGCGCAGCGCGTTGCAGACCTATCAGCAGCTCGATCCCGACTACCAGCGCTTCAACAGCCGTTTCGACCAGTTTCTCGACGGCAAGATCGCTCTCAGTGCCCAGGAGCAGCGCGGCCTGGCGGTCTTCAACGATCCGGCCCGCGGCAACTGCAGCAACTGCCACAGCAGCCAGACCGGCGGTGACGGCAGCCGGCCGCTGTTCACGAACTTCGGGTACTTCGCCCTGGGTGTGCCACGCAACCCGGCCATCACGGCCAACGCCGATCCGGCCTTCTTCGACATGGGCCTGTGCGGCCCGAAGCGAACCGACCTCAGCGCCCGCACGGACCTGTGCGGCTTCTTCAAGGTGCCCACCCTGCGCAATGTGGCCCTGACCGCGCCCTATTTCCACAATGGCGCGATCGCCAGCCTGGAGGATTCGGTGCGCTTCTATGCCACCCGCGACAGCAACCCGGCCTGGTATCCGGCGGTGGCGCCCGGGGTGCTGCCGTACAACGACCTGCCGCTCGCCCTGCGCGGCAATGTCCACCAGGGCGCGCCCTTCAACCGCGGGCGCGCGCCGCGGATCAGCCCGCAGGACGCCGACGATCTGGTGGCTTTCCTGCGTACCCTCACCGATGACCCGGCGCTGCCGCCGGCCAGCCGCTTCGTGGGGCGATAGCGCGCCTGTCCATGCCGGCCGATTCCCGCGCCCGCGAGCCCTCCTGCGCGGACGATGCCGCCCCCTGACGGCCCGGCGAGCCTCTGTCATTCGGAACTCGCACACGCACCCACCGCGCGCAATGCAGCGGCTGATGCTCAGGCATGTTCGGTTTTCTGATCGAAGCCCGGGTAGGCGAACGCCGAGGCGATCTTCTCGCAGTCCCGCTCGCTGACGCCCGCCGCGCGCGCCATCGGGTACCAGCAGCCGCGTACCTGCGCTTGCATCGCATCGACGATCGCACGCGCTTCGTCCGGATCGAGCAGGAAGCGGGCGCTTTGCGAGAGCAGGTTTTCTGCATTCGCGAACCGGCCCGCATCGCCGCACGCCATCGCCAGATCGCGCCGCTGCGTGCTGACCGGCACGGCAGGCGTCAAGTCATAGGCAGGCGAGAGGCTCCAGTCGGTCGCGCGCGCGAGGACCGCATGGTTGCGCGGGTGATCATCGACGTTGGAGATCAGCGCGTTGAAGCACATCCGGCGGAACAGTTCGGCGGTGCCTTGCCGGGGCTCTGCACAGACGCGCCGCAGTTCTTCCGCGAGCAAGACGTACGACCACTTGTCGCGTGACTGGTAGGTGTCCTCCGCGCGCAGCAGGGTCAGCGCGCTCACCATGCGGGCGCGCCGGTAGCCAGCATCGGTCTTCTCACGGTCGAAGCGCTTGACCAGAAGGACATCGCGCCCGGCGACTTCGACAACCCGGCTTTCCGCCGTGACGAGACCGCAAGCCCGTGCGAGGGTCAGCATGGCGTGTTCGACCCGCGCGTTGTTCCAGGGGTCGTCCGGCCTGTTGAACTTCGCGATCCAGAGGCCTTCGTCGTCTTCGACCACGGCCTTGGGGCGCGCGCCGCCCATCGACGTGCCGATCACCATCAGATTCTCGACCTGATCGTGATCAGCATCGGCCACGATGGCATCGGCGATGGCCTGCACCGCTGCCAGATCGAGTGTCCGGTTGAAGGTGCGCTTGGGTGCGGGTGGCGTCTGGTGGAGCCCGAAGCCGAGCGCGCCCGCCCGGTCATCGGGCGAGTACAGCAGGTAGTCCATCTCGCTGGGCTGCGCCTTGCCAAGATGCCGCTGGATGACCCGGCGGCCCCAGTAGTCCGGACTTGCATCGCGCAGCGCGCCGAAAACGCCCTCCATCGACGCGGTTGCATAGGTTCGCGGTGCAAGCTTCAGCTCGACCGGGTCGATCGCCACGGCATTGGGCCGCTCAAGGTAGCTGCGTCCGTAGACAAAGCGCCCCTCGGGTACGCCCCGTCGGTCAACGGAAAGCGCGAAGCGTCCGGCTGTGACGGGCTCGGTTTCACCAGGCAGCGTGATGTAGACGAAGCACTCCCCCGGCGCTTCAGAAGTCATTGCTCAGCTCCGCCTTCGGACGGGCGCGGCCCCGCTCGCGCGAAAGCGCCAGGGTCTGTCCTTCCTGATCCCGCTCGGGCGTGGCGACAAGATCAAGCTGATCAAGCAGGTCGAGCGCCCAGAGGAGCGCCGCATAGACCGCGATGCCGGTCGAGGGCTTTCCCTTCTCGGCGTCGGCGACGGCACGCTCGCCCGTGCCGATCTTCTCGGCCATCTCGCCGATGGTGAGGTTGCGCCGCAGCCGCGCCGTGCGCAGGTTCGCACCCAGCCCTTTCAGCGTCTTTTCGACGGCGTAGGGCGGCGCAGTGAGCAGCTTGTTGCGGGCAGTCATCGAAGCACCTCTATGAGTGTTCCTGTCTCCTTGACCAGTACCATGACGGGAGGTGGAGTTCAAGGAAAAGTGCTCTTAAGAGCACACTAACCCATATAATATGCTCTTGAGAGCAGCTAATAATAAAGCTAGAATCTCCAGCGTTGGGAGTCCTCAGGACCAGGGGTTTCCCAGCCTCAGAAGAGAAGGCCGGTGTGCCGCCGCTATGGGCACCTTCAGAAATGCGTACATAGCTGTGTACATAACGGGGTTCTTGGGTGATGTCGAACGAGCAGATCGTCAGTGAAGTCAAGCGCAGACGCACGTTTGCCATCATTTCCCACCCCGACGCCGGCAAGACCACGCTCACCGAAAAGCTGCTGCTGTTCGGCGGCGCCATCCAGCTCGCCGGCACGGTCAAGGCCCGCAAGAGCGCGCGCCACGCCACCTCCGACTGGATGGAGGTCGAGAAGCAGCGCGGCATCTCGGTCACCAGCTCGGTGATGCAGTTCGAGTACGCCGGCCATGTCATCAACCTGCTCGATACGCCCGGCCACCAGGACTTCTCCGAGGACACCTACCGGGTGCTCACCGCGGTCGATGCCGTGGTCATGGTCATCGATGCCGCCAAGGGCGTCGAGGCCCAGACCATCAAGCTGCTCGAGGTCTGCCGGCTGCGCAGCACGCCGATCATCACCTTCGTGAACAAGCTCGACCGCGAGGTGCGACCGCCGGTCGAGACCCTCGAGGAGATCGAGTCGGTGCTGCACATCGACTGCGCGCCGGTGACCTGGCCGCTGGGCATGGGCAAGCGCTTTCGCGGCGTGTTCCACCTGCTCGATGACCGGCTGATGCGCTTCACGCCGGGCGAGGAGCGGCGCAGCGACGACACCGAGCTGATCACCGGGCTCGACAACCCCCGCCTGGACGAGCTCTTCCCCGACGAGGTGGCCGAGCTGCGATCCGATGTCGAACTCATCCGTGGCGCCTCGGCGCCGCTGTCGCTCGAGCGCTTTCTTGCCGGCACCCAGACGCCGGTGTTCTTCGGCTCGGGCATCAACAACTTCGGCGTTCAGGAGGTGCTGCAGGCCCTGATCGACTGGGCGCCGCCGCCGCAGCCGCGCGACGCGACGGTGCGCATGGTTCAGCCCGTTGAACCGGCGTTCAGCGGATTCGTGTTCAAGATCCAGGCCAACATGGATCCCAAGCATCGCGACCGCATCGCCTTCTTCCGGGTGTGCTCGGGCCGTTACCAGCCGGGCATGAAGGTGCGCCAGCTGCGCACCGGCAAGGACCTGAAGATCGGCAACGCGCTCACCTTCATGGCCAACGAGCGGGTGGCCAGCGAGGACGCGGTGGCCGGCGACATCATCGGCATCCACAACCACGGTCAGCTGCAGATCGGCGACAGCCTCACCGAGGGCGAGGCGCTGGCCTTTCGCGGCATCCCGTACTTCGCGCCCGAGCTCTTTCGCATCGCGCGCCCGCGCGATCCGCTCAAGAGCAAGCAGCTGCACAAGGGCCTGCGCGAGCTCGGCGAGGAGGGCGCCATTCAGGTCTTCGAGACCGAGACCGGCAATCTGCTGCTGGGCGCGGTCGGCGTGCTGCAGTTCGAGATCGTGGCCCAGCGCCTGACCACCGAATACAAGGTCGACGCCATCTACGACGCGGCCGACATCTCCACCGCGCGCTGGCTGGTCTTTCCCGACGACGAGGAGCGCAAGCGCTTCGAGCGCGAGCAGGCCGCCCGCCTCGGCCGCGATGTCGATGGCAACCCGGTGTACCTGGCCACCAACCGCTACAACCTGCAGGTCACCGAGGAGCGCTGGCCGAAGGTGGGCTTTCACGCCACCCGCGAGCACGGGCAGCGCATCGCGCAGGGTTGAGCGCGCCGGGCCGGCTGGGAGCTGAGTGGGGGGCGATGAAGCCTTGGCCCGCGTCGAAATCGAAGCGGATGCGGTTGATCGGCCCGGATTCGGCGTGACGCCGCAGGCCGCGCGCGGCGATGATGGCGCGACCGCTTCGCGGCCATCACCGCCCACCGCGCAGAGAGCGCCATGACCGACGTCATCCTCCATCATTACGACTTCTCCAACTTCGCCGAGAAGGCGCGTCTCGCGCTGGGTTTCAAGGGCCTTGCCTGGGGCGCGGTCACCATCCCGCCGGTGGCGCCCAAGCCCGATCTGGTGGCGCTCACCGGCGGCTATCGGCGCACGCCGGTGCTGCAGACCGGCGCCGACATCTGGTGCGACACCCGCCTCATCGTGCGCGAACTGGAGCGGCGTCACCCGCAGCCGCCGCTGCTGCCTTCGGCGCTCGCCGCGCAGGCCGAGGCCATCGCCTTCTGGGCCGAGAACCGGCTGATGCGCCCGATCACGCTCTATGCCTCGGGCATGAACGGCGATGTGCTGCCGCCGGGCCTGCAGGCCGACCGCTCGGCCATGCGCGGCCTTCCCGCGCCCGACGAGGCCACGATGCTGCGCGCGGCGCGCCGCAACGCGCCGCTGGCCCGCGCGCAGATTCCGCAGATCGAGGCGATGCTCGCCGATGGCCGCCCCTGGATCCTGGGCGCGCAGCCCACGGTGGCCGACCTCGCGGTGTATCACCCGCTGTGGTTTTTGACCGCGCGCACCCAGCGGCTCGCCTTCGAGCTCTCGGGCTTTTCGCGCCTGGCCGACTGGATGCAGCGGGTGCGCGCGATCGGCCACGGCCGGCCGCAGCCGATGCCGGCGCAAGAGGCCATCGCCGTGGCCCGCGCCGCCACGCCCGCGCCGCTGCCGCCCTCGGCCGCGCAGCCCGAGGACCCGCCTCTGGGCAGCCAGGTACGGGTGCGCGCCGACGACAATGGCCAGGAGATCACCCAGGGGGAGCTGGTCTACCTGGCCGCCGACGAGATCGCGCTGCGTCGCGTGGACGATCGCGCCGGCGAGGTGGTGGTGCACTTCCCCAGGCTGGGCTACGACCTGCGTCCGGCCCGGGGGTGAGGCGGCCGCTCAGACGTGCCGCGTCAGCCCGCCGTCCACCCGCAGGTTCTGCCCGGTGATGTAGCCACCACCCTCGCCCGAGAGGAACACCGCGGTGCGGGCGATCTCGTCCACCCTGCCGTAGCGGCCCATCGGGATGCGGGCGCGCCGATCGGCGGTCTCGGGCAGGCTGTCGATGAAGCCCGGCAGCAGGTTGTTCATGCGGATGCCCGCGGCGGCCTGCTGGTCGGCGAAGAGCTTGGCGAAGTGCGCCAGCGCCGCGCGCAGCGTGCCGCTCACCGGGAACAGCGGGTCGGGCTCGAGGGCCGCGTAGGTGCTGATGTTCAGGATCGAGCCCCCGCCCTGCGCGGTCATCACCGGCACCAGCAGCCGGGCCAGCCGGATCACCGGCATCAGGATCACATCGAGGCCCTTGTGCCAGTCGGCGTCGGCGATTTCGAGCAGCTTGCCCTTGGGCGGATGCGGCGAAGAGCACACCGCGGCGTCGATGCGGCCGAAGGTGTCGAGCGTGGTCTGCACCGCGCGCTGCAGATCGTCGGCCTGCAGCACGCTGCCGGTGATGCCGACGCCGCCCAGCTCGCGGCCCAGCGCCTCGCCGCGGCCGCTCGAGGACATCACCGCCACCTGCCAGCCCTGCGCGGCGAACTCACGCGCGCAGGCCGCGCCCATGCCGCTGCCGGCGGCGGTGATCAGGGCCACGCGCCGTGTCGGCGCGCCTGCGGGTGAGCTCATGGGAATGCCTCCAGGGGTCGATGGTCTTGGCTGCGATCAGCCGACATGGGTGGCCAGGAACTGCAGGCTGCGCTGGCGCGCGAGCGTGGCGCTGGCGGCGTCGTAGGAGCCCCGCTGGTCGCAGTTGAAGCCATGGTCGGACGGATAGACATGGGTGACCGCCTGCGGGTGCGCGGCGGCGATCTCGCGCGCCTGCGCGATGGTGGGCGAGCGGTCGCGTTCGGCGAACTGGAACATCACCGGGCACATCGGCTGCGCGGCGATGTTGGCGTGGATGCCGCCGCCGTAGTACGGAATCGAGCAGGCCAGGCCGGCAACGCGCGAGGCCGCCACCCAGGCCACCGTGCCGCCCCAGCAGTAGCCGGTGATGCCCGCCTTGCCAGCGCCGGCCACATGGGCCAGGCAGGCCTGCACATCGAGCATGGCGCCGTCCATCGAGGCCTTCTGCATCAGCGCGATGCCGGTCTGGATGTCCTCGGGGGTGTAGCCGGTCTCGAAGCCGCGCTGCACGCGATCGAACAGCGCCGGCGCGATCGCGAGATAGCCATCGGCGGCATAGCCGTCGGTGACCGCGCGGATGTGGCTGTTCACCCCGAAGATCTCCTGCACCACCACCAGGGCGCCGCGCGGCGTGCCGGCGGGCTGCGCCACCCAGGCCTGGAAGCGGTGGCCGTCGGCGGCGGTGAGTTCGATGAAGTGTCCCATGCAGTGTCTCCTGGCCGCGCGGGCGGCGATCGGTGGGGTGGTGGCGCGACGCGGCTCAGATCGACGGACCGGGCAGCGCGCGCATGAATTCCGCGCGCAGCTGGGCATCGTGCCCGAAGCAGCCCGCGAAGGCCTGCGTGACCACGCGCTCGTCGCCGCGCCGATCCTCGCCGAGCAGCAGGCACAGCTGCTCGGCCTCGATCACGCAGGCCGCGCCGGCGGCCCGACCGTGCTGGTGGAGCGCGTCGGCGATGTCGCGGGTCATCCATTCCTGATAGGTGAAGCGGTGGCCGATCGCGTCGACCAGGCGCGCGATCCGGCCGAAGCCGTGCAGCCGGCCGCCGGGCACATAGGCCACATGGGCCACGCCGCGAAACGGCACGAGGTGGTGCGGGCACACGCCGTGGATGGCGATGCCGCGCACGATGACCATGTCGGTGCGCGGATCGGCGAAGCCCTCGCCGAGCGCCTGCGCCGGGTCGAGGTTGTAGCCACCGAGCAGGCGCCGCTCCCAGAGCTCGCGCACGCGGCGCGGGGTGCTGCCGGTGTGCGCGCCCTCGGGCTCGATGCCGCAGGCGCGCAGCAGGTCGGTGATGGCGCGCTCGAAGGCGGCCGGGTCGAAGCCGCCGATCCGCGCGATGCCCAGCGTGCCGCCGGGCGGCGGCGGGTGGGCGTGATCGTGATCGTGCGGGTGGGCGTGGTCGCTCATGGCGGACGGCGGCGTGGGCGGACGGCGCGGTGCGGGCGGCGCGGTGCGGGCGGCGGGCGGGGTGGTCGGCGCTCGGCTCGGTCGGCAGGCAGCGGTGCGGCTCAGGCCGGCGCGAGCTTGCGCTCGACCACGCTCGCGAAGAAGCTCGCGCCCAGCGGCAGGGCCGCGTCGTTGAAGTCGTAGGCCGGGTTGTGCACCTCGCAGGACCCCTCCACATCGCCGTTGCCGATGTTGATGAAGCAGCCCGGCACCTTCTCGAGCATGTACGAGAAGTCTTCGGAGGCCATGATCAGCGGCGCGTCGGTGACCACCTGCGGCGCCCCGACCAGATCGCGGCAGACCGACAGCGCGAAGTCGGCCTGCTCGGGATCGTTGACCAGCGGCGCGAAGTTCACGCGGAAATCCACGCTCGCGCTCGCGCCCATCGACTCGGCCACGCCCCGCGCCACGCGGCGCATGTTGGCTTCGATCAGGCGCATGGTCTCGTGCGAGAACGCGCGCACCGTGCCCGAGAGGCGGCTGGTCTGCGGGATCACGTTGTAGGCGTCGCCGGCGTGGAACTGCGTGACCGAGAGCACCGCGGTGTCCACCGGGCGCACATTGCGCGAGATGATGGTCTGCAGGGTGCTGGCGATCTGCACGCCCACCATCAGCGGATCCACCGACGATTCGGGCCGCGCGCCATGCGCGCCCACGCCGGTGATGTCGATGTCGAAGAACGCCCCGCCGGCCATCATCGGCCCGCGGTGCACCGAGAAGCGGCCCACCGCGAGCTTGGGCCGGTTGTGCATGCCGAACAGGCTGTCGCAGGGAAAGCGCTCGAACAGGCCGTCCTCGAGCATGGCGCGCGCGCCGCCCAGGCCCTCCTCGGCGGGCTGGAAGATGAAGTTCACCGTGCCGTCGAATCGCCGGGTGGCGGCGAGGTAGCGCGCCGCGCCCAGCAGCATCGCGGTGTGGCCGTCATGGCCGCAGGCATGCATGCGCCCGGCGTGACGCGAGCGGTGCTCGAAGTGGTTGGCCTCGTCGACCGGCAGCGCGTCCATGTCGGCGCGCAGGCCCACGCTGCGGCCCGAGGTGCCGTTGCGCAGCACGCCGACCACGCCGGTGCGGCCCACGCCGCGATGCACCTCGATGCCGAAGCCGGCGAGCTGCTCGGCCACCAGGGCGGCGGTGCGGGTCTCCTCGAAGCCGAGCTCGGGGTGGGCGTGGATGTCTCGCCGCCAGGCC
>NZ_CEXFHW010000032.1:0-28126 GCF_982640115.1 Quisquiliibacterium sp.
CTCCGGCAGCAACGAGACGGGATCGGCGGCATGCAGCACCAGGGCATGCAGACCGGTGGGATGCGTGGCGAGATGTCTTGCGAGCGTTGCGCCAGCGGACTTTGCCGGATCGTGCACCGCAACCAGCTCGATCATTCCCCCGGCCGGTGGCCGCACCAGCGCACTCGCGATGCCGCGCTGCGCGTCCCGAACGATCGGCTGCGCCGCCAGCCCGAGCTTGCGGCCGTAGGTGTCAATCGCCGCGTCGATGTCCTTGACCGCGATCACGGCCCGCTGCACGCCGGAGATGCCCCGACCCGTCCAGCCCGCCGGCGCCTGCCCGGTGAAGGAATGATCAGGGTAGACGCGGATCAGCACCCCATGGGTGGCGCTGGGGTGGATGTCACGCCCGCCCGCACCGGTCATCAGCGGCAGCACCGCCAGGCCGCGTTGCGCCAGCGTGATCGCGGCCTGATCGGGGTCGGGTGCCTCCAGCATGAGCGCGAACAGACCCTGCCCGCGACGGTCGAGAAAGCGCTGCAGGCTCTGGCTGAGTGGCGCCTCGGGCACGGCCGGGCTCATCAGTTCGATGTTGCTGCCGCCTTCGGGAACGCACATCGCAATGCGCGCGCCGAGTTGCGGCACCGTGCGCTCCGAGAGATCGATGACCGGCATGCCGAGGCCGTGCTGAAAGGCGCGAACGATGCCGTCGAAGTCGGTGGTGGCGATCGCCAGACGCGGCATGGCGGTGATCATGTTTCAGGCTCCTGAGGGACGGATCGGACGGCGCCCGGCGATACGCTGCACGGCGTGTCGGCTACTGCTGCTCCCATTTGATGCCGAACTCGTCCGACATCTTCTTCCACCGCTCCAGCTCGCTGCGGGTGAAGTCGCGGAACTGCTCCGGAGTGGGCGTGACCACCTCGCTGCCGGTGTCGGCAAGCCAGGCGGCGAACTCGGGCTCGCGCACCACGCGCGTGATCTCGGCGTTGAGCCGGTTCACTGCCGCGCGGGGCGTGCCGGCGGGCACGAACAGACCGGTCCAGGACATCATGTCGAAGCCGGCGTGGCCCTGCTCCTGCATGGTGGGCAGCTCCGGGAAACGCGCGATGCGCCGCGGGGCCAGCACGCCGAGCGGAATCACCTTGCCCGGCACGATGTACTGCTTGTCGACCTCGGCGAGAAAGCCGATCGAGATGTGCACCTGACCCGCGGCGGTGTCCATCAGCATCGGGCCGGTACCCTTGTAAGGCACGGTGCGCAGCTGGATCTTCGCGCTGCGCGCGAGCAGCTCGCACACGAAGTGCTGGCCGCTGCCATGGCCCGAGGTGCCGCACAGCAGCTGCCCCGGGCGTGCGCGGGCCCACTCGATCAGGGCGGGCAGGGTACGGATGCCCAGGCCGGCATGGACCACCAGCACCGGATACCCGAGGGTGAACTGCGCCACCGGGATGAAGTCCTTGACCGGGTCGTAGCGGATCGGCATGCCGAGCGCGGGCACCGTGACCACCTCGGTGTTGCCGCCGAAGAGTGCGGTGTAACCGTCGGGTGCGGAGCGCGCGACGAATTCGGCGCCAATGGTGGTGGAGGCGCCGGGCCGGTTCTCGACCACGATCGGCTGTTTGAGCAGTTCGGCCAGTCGGGCGCCGAAGCGCCGGGCGCGGATGTCGACCACGCCGCCCGCGGCCGAGGCCACCACGAAGCGGATCGGCTTGTTCGGGTACTCCTGAGCCATGGCGCGGGGTGCGAGGGCAAGCGCCGCGACGCAGGCAAGGAAGGCAAGCGTTGCGCGGGCGACCGGGCGGGAGGGGAACCGGAGGGATGCCATGGCGGGTCTCCAGGATGTGACATCGCCATTCTGCATGGCATTGCCCAATCGGCCCGAGGGCCGAGGATCGGAATCCTGTCGGTGCGTTCTGGCGGCGGAGGCGTTTCGCGCCGACCCGGCAGGACGGCGCTTCCGGTCCGCCGGGCGGTAGCCCCGCCCCGCATGCCCGCTGCTAGCCTCGGTCACCACTCCGATGGGGCTCCTGTCATGTCGCCGCGTGCTGCCGCGCACTTTCTCAGTACCTTCGTATTCCTGTCGATCTACGGGACGCAGATCTGCCCCTTCCTGGAGAGTCTGTCTCCGGTCCAGTTGGGCGCACCGATCGCTGCGGTCCTGGCAGCGGCCTGCCTGTTGCGGCAGCCCCTGCACACCCGATTCATCGACCCGGCCGCGCCCGCCGATCAGTCCCGTCTTGCCTTCGCGCTCGACTGGGGGATCTTCGTCAGTGCAGGCCTCGTGCTGACCGCCTTCAACAGCGTCGTCCATGGCTTTCCGGCCGGCAGCGGCCTGAAACTGTCCCTCGGCCTCGTCACGCTGGGTTTTTTCGGCGCGGTCGATCTGTCGCTGGAACGCGAACGCGGGATGATCGAGCGATTCCGCCGCACCGGCGAGCAGATGGCGCTGGGTCAGGGCCATCTGCCGGTTTCCACCAAGCTGGGGCTGTTCACGACGCTGACGGTTACCTTCACGGTCACGGTGCTGTTTCTTGTGACGAGCAAGGATCTCGACTGGCTGACCCGCTCCGCGCAGGATCTGCGGACCGGGGAGGCGCAACGCGCCATCCTGATCGAATTCCTGTTCGTGGCGCTGGTGATGCTGGGCCACCTGCTCAATGCGACCGTCTCGTACGCCCGGAACCTGAGGCAGTTCTTCCAGAACCAGAACGGGGTCCTGGCGGCCGCCACCGGCGGCCGGCTCGACGGCCGTGTTCCGGTCAGCAGCAACGACGATTTCGGCGTCATGGCGCAATACACCAACCAGATGATCGCCAGCCTCGATGAGCGCACCACGCTGCTGCAACGAACCCAGGATGTCACGATCCTGACCCTGGCCTCGCTGGCCGAAACCCGCGACAACGAAACCGGTGCGCACATCCTGCGCACCCAGCGCTATGTCCGCGCGCTGGCCATGCAGTTGCGCGATCACCCGCGTTTTCGCAACCATCTCAGCGACGAGGCGATCGAACTCATCTACAAGTCAGCGCCGCTCCATGATGTGGGCAAGGTGGGCATTCCTGACGCCATCCTTCTGAAGCCGGGCAAACTCACCGATGAGGAATGGGGCGTGATGCGAACCCACCCCCAGCTCGGCGCATCGGCGCTGCGGAGCGCTGAAGACGCACTCGGCAGCAACTCCTTCCTGCGCTATGCCCGCGAGATCGCGCTGACCCATCACGAAAAGTGGGACGGCAGCGGCTACCCGGCGGGGCTGGTCGGCGAGGCGATCCCGGTTTCAGGCCGCCTGATGGCGCTGGCCGATGTCTACGATGCGCTGATCACCAGGCGCGTCTACAAGCCCGCGTGGTCGCATGAGCGGGCTGCGCAGACAGTACGCGAGGGCGCGGGCAGCCACTTCGACCCGGCGGTGGTGGCTGCGTTCTTGGCTGCCGAAGAGGAATTCCGCGCGATCGCCCGGCAGTTCTCCGATGAAATGCACGAGCCCGAAGCCCCGCATGCGATGAGGGCGCAGAGGGACACCGCAGCGCAGGGGCGAGCCGCGCTGGTCTGATCGCCGGCCGGGCGGGGCGGCAAACCCTTCCTCGGGGCTACAGACGGCCTTGAGCCCCCCACCGACCGCTACGTCGGCTGCATCAACAACCTCGAGCACGCACCGGACGCTGGCACGAGCTGAATCCGGCGGTCGCGGGCGCGCCGGCCGATGTGCAGGGGCTGAGCCCTGCGCTTGCCTGTGCCCTCGGGCGAGCATGCGGGCGCCTGCCCGCCGCCTGCTCAGTCCACCGGCAGGTTCAGCGCCTGCACTTCGCGCACCCACACCGGGCCGTCTTCGCGCCAGACACGAAGTGCCTCAGCGCGCCCGACGATCAGGTCCGGGATGCCCATCGCCTCGCGCATCGCCTTGGCGCGCGCCGTCTCGTTGCTCTCGACGGCTGCCTTGCCCAGAAAGTCCAGGATGGGCGCTGGCACCGAACTGTGCGCCACCATCTTGATCGTGGCCTCAAGCCGGGAGATCGGGCCGGAGAAACCCTGCTCGATCATGGTCGGCACCTCGGGTTCCCGCGGCGAACGCGCACGGCCTGTCACACCGATGAGGCGCAGTCCCTTGTCGCGCACCTTGGCAAAGGCCTGGTAGCTGCCGATCGACACATCGAGCTGGCCGGCCGCCATGTCGACCCACATCGGTACCTCGCCCTTGTACTGCACCAGTTCGAACTGGCAGCCGAAGTCGCGGTTCCAGTTGCCGGCCAGGATCTGCTGATAGGAGCCCTTGATGTAGTTGCCCATGGTGGTGCGCTGGCGGCGCGCGTACTCCAGCATGCCCTTGTAGTCGCGGATGCCGCTGCGCTCGGTGGCGGCGAGTGCCAGCGGTCCGGTCGGGAAGATTGCGATCGGGGTGATGTCCTTCTCGAGGTCGAAGGGCAGCTTGCGATAGAGCACGCGTGTCTGGAAGAAGTTGCCGGTCGAGCCGAAGCCGACCGTGTAGCCGTCGGCGGGGGATTTCACCATGGCCTCGAGCCCGATGATGCCGCTGGCACCCGGCCGGTTCTCCACGACTGCCGGCTGGCCGTATTTCGCGCTCAGGTGTCCGGCGAACATCCGCGCATAGTTGTCGGTGAGTCCGCCGGCCGGGGAGACGACGATGAGCTTGATCGGTCGGTTGGGGTAGCCGCCGCCCTGCGCCAGCGGCGTGCGGTGAGGAAAGGCGGCGGTGGCCGCTGCGCCAGCCGAGGCCAGCAGCAACTTGCGACGATCGGTTCGGGTCATGACCGGTCCCATGTTGAAGGGGTTGACGGGTGCCCGGCCGCTCGGGCTTGCACTCATGCATCGCGGACCGGTCTGATCCTAAGGCCGTGGACGATGGCGGCCTCGCCGCTGGCGCAGGAATCGGGACACCGGCCCCATCCATGCCAAACTGTCAGCCTCGCGACGCGAGCCCCGATACAGGCAGGTCGGGCAATCGCGTCGGGCCCGTCATCCGGAGGAACACCCATGCCGTCCATTGGCCGCCGTCTGCTGCTGCTTGCCGCATTCGCCTGCAGCGCCCCCGCGTTCGCGCAGGGTTACCCCACCAAGCCCATCCGGGCGATCGTTCCCTTCGCGCCCGGCAGCGCCACCGACCAGATCGCCCGTGCCCTGGCCGAGAAGATGACCCAGAGCCTGGGCCAGTCGGTGATCGTCGAGAACCGGCCTGGGGTCAACGGGATGCTCGGCGCCGATGCGGTTGCCAAGGCCCCGCCTGACGGCTACACCATTCTCGTGGGGACCAACAGCACGAATGCCGCGCTGAAGCATCTGATGAAGAAGCTGCCCTACGATCAGGACACAGCCTTCGCACCGGTGGCCTACATCGGCTCGGTGCCGCTCATGGTGGCGGTGAACAGCGAGTCGCCGGTGAAGACGCTGAAGGACTTCGTCGAACTCGCCCGTGCGAAGCCGGGGCAGGTGAGTTTCGCCTATGCCAGCACCTCCCAGCAGGTGTCCTCCGAGATGCTAGCCAGCATGGCGGGCATCCGCATGAACCCGGTACCGTACAAGAGCGGGCCGGCGGCCATGACCGACCTGATCGGGGGCCAGGTGATGATGTTCACCGCCGACTTCGCGGTGACCGTGCCGCAGTACAAGGCGGGCCGCATCCGCGGCCTGGCGGTCACCTCGCTCAAGCGGTCGACGGCCGTCCCCGAACTGCCCACGGTCAACGAAGCGCTCGGGCTCAAGGACTACGAGCTCACCGCCTACTTCGCGGTGTTCGCGCCTGCCGGCACGCCCCGTGAAGCGATCAACCGGCTCAACCAGGCGGTCAATGCCGCCGTGACCAGCCGCGAGGTGCTCGAGAAGTTCGAGCCCAATGGCTTCAGCGTCGAGCCCGGCAGCCCCGAGGCGCTGGCCACCCGCAATCGCCAGGAGATGGCCAAGTGGGAGAAGGCCATCCGCGACGCGAAGATCGAGCCCCAGTAGCGCGTGTCAGCGGCTGAAGCGGCGGATCACGTTGTCCAGGATTCTCGAGATGTCGTTGTCGAATCCGTTCACTGGCAGCGCGCCGCAGAAGGTGATCGATCCCACCGAGAAGACCTCGCCGCCGCCCGGGCAGTCAAAGTAGGTCATGTCGGCGTGGATCAGCTCCCGGTGGGGTTTGCCGGGGATGGTGGTGATGTGGGTGAGCTGCTCTTCCGGCACCAGCACCCAGGGCGCCTCCGGCGGGTGATCTTCCGAGGAGGCGATGACCACCGCGCTGGCCGGTGAGCCCAGGCGTGTGTCCACGCGGTCAAGCTCGAAGCCGGCTGCGCCATGGCCCGAGAAGCCTTCGCCGCCGACGGTCTGCGCGCTCACCCCGTCCAGAATCCAGCTCACGCGCGGATCCTGCCGTGCCTCGGGGCGAATCCGGTAGTGCGAGCCCACGAAGTTGCCCTGCGCCGTGAAACCCACGCCCACCAGCTTCTGCGGCGGGCGTCCATTGCGCCGCCACAGCCCGCCATACTGGCCGTCGAACTGGTTGTGGTACTCGCCGGGCTCGGCCGCCCAGGCACGAATGCCGCCTTCGCCGCGCCGGATCTCGATCACGCCCTCGCGGCTCGGGTCGAGGGCGATCTTCCAGTAGAAGCCGTTGCCGCCGAGGTAGACCAGGCGCCCGCCCTGGTCGCGGTAGGCCTGCAGCGCGTCGAGCATGGCGGTGGTGTGGTACTCGGGGTGGCTGCCGGTGACGACCACCCGGTAGCGGGCGAGCAGCGCCAACCCCTCCTGCTGAAGCTCGGCATCGGTGATGAGGTCCACGGCATGTCCCTGGTGCGCCATCCACATGAGCAGGTGGCTGTCGGCCGGGTAGTGGCGCAGGCCCGAGGCGCGGATCTCCGGATACGGATAGGTGAAGTAGCCCATCCGCAGGTTGAGCATCGGCCGACGCCAGCTCACCAGGCCGATCCCGGAACCGTCGGTGTGGTAGTTGTAGGTGGACAGCCCGTAGTCCCGGTGCTCGCCCGGGTTGTAGGGATAGGCGCCCCAGTCGCGGGCCTGCGCCACATGGGCCGCGCGCCAGGCGGGATCATTCATCCACTCGGGGCGGGCATGATTGCCGTACACCGTGTAGGTGTAGGTCGAGACCAGCACCGCGATCCGTGCCGTCGCCCGACCGCGGGGCGGCACCACGAAGAAGGGGATGTTCTCGGCCACGCTTCCCGCAGAGAGAACCAGCGCATAGGCGTCGGAGCGGCAGTCCTCGGGGATGCGTATCTCGTGGGTGACGGGCCAGCAGCAGTCGTCGAGATCGTCATCATGGAAGTGGATTGCCGCGTACTGCGCGGGCGCGTGCCGGAAGCAGTGCTCCTCGCCGCTCCAGCCGGAGCCACGCACGGCCCGCGTGGGCGTGTTGACCAGTTCGCCGTGGTGGCCGCGAGGGCCGGCGTCGATCACCTGCTGGCTGTGCATCGCCTGGCTGAAGTCCCAGGCGGCCAGGCAATCGGGGTCGCGGACCGGGTTCGGCGCGAGGGCTGCCTCCGGGCTCAGGGCTTTGGCGAGCAGCCAGGGGTTCTCGAGCCGGCCGTTGAAGCTGTCCCGAGGCGCATGGGCGCTCGCGCTGGCCAGGCTCAGGCGCGTGGCCCCGTCCGCCGGGACGGGGGCTCCTGGCAGCGGGGCACGGGCGACGGTCAACTCGGCGCGGGCCGATGCCAGCGGGCGCACCGTCAGGCGGGCCTCACGCGCCTGGCCATCGACGACCAGCACCGCCTCTGTCCACGCATGCAGTTCCACCGGCTGCTCGGCGTGCAGCAGCACTTCGCCGGCGGTGGTGGCCATCCGGGCGAGCAGGGTCAGGGTCGGGGTGAGTTCCAGGCTCAGGCCGCGTCCGTCCGAATCGCGACAGGACAGGATCACCTGCCGGCGATCCAGCGCAAGCGTGGGCTGCAGCCGAAGGCCGAGACTCAGGCGATCGGCATCGGCCAGCAGTCCGGCCGGCCCGAGCGCCGCGTACGAACCGAGCGGCACCGTCTGCGGGGCGGGTTCGGCCACGCGACGCACGGTGATGTCCATGGGGTCGGTGGTCACGCCGCCGATCGCCGGATTCGGATCGGCGCAGATCACCCTGACCACCGCCGCGCTCACCGGATCGCCGGTGGCGTTGGCCACATGAAAGCGCAGGGTCTCGCCGGGGCGGACGGAGAGTCGTTCGGCATAGCCGGTCAGCGGCAGCATGGCAGGGGCTCCAGCGGGGTTCGTCAGGGCGGGATGGTGGGTGGCCGAGGCGCTCAGGTCAAGGCGCGGGCGACTCGCCCCGGCGTCCGGAAATTGCGCCGTGCCGACCGGCTCGACGGGCAAACCGGTGCACATTGCCGGCATCCGGCAGGTCGCACTCGCCCAGGAGCCCGCTCGCCATGACGCCGCCCGATTCCCCCCTGCCGCTTGCCGGCATCCTCATCGTCGACCTCACCCGGGTGCTCGCGGGGCCGTACTGCACCCGGCTGCTCTCCGACATGGGAGCCCGGGTGATCAAGATCGAGCGACCCGGCACCGGCGACGACACCCGCTTCGTCACGCACCAGATCGAGCCCGGCCGTACCGATCAGAGCACCTACTTCAATCGGGTGAATGCCGGCAAGCAGAGCGTGGCGATCGATCTGTCGAGCGCGCAGGGCATCGCGGTGCTGCTCGATCTGGCCCGATGCGCCGATGTGTTCATCGAGAACTTCGCGCCTGGCGTGGTCGACCGCCTGGGCTGCGGCTACACGGCGGTGAAGGCGGTCAAGCCCGACATCGTCTACTGCTCGATCTCCGGCTACGGGCAGACCGGGCCCTGGCGCAATCGGCCGGCCTTCGCCCACACCACCAACGCCATCTCCGGGCTGATGCACCTCGAGCAGGGCGACGAGGCCAGTCCGCGAGCGTCCAATCTGCAGGCGGCGGATGTGCTGGCTGCCACCCAGGCTGCCGCCGCGATTGGCGGTGCCCTGCTGCGGCGGTTTCGCACCGGGCAGGGCGCCCGCATCGATGTCTCCATGCTCGAGACCCTGGTGGGCGCCGACAGCGTCACCTATCCCTCGGTGCTCAATGGCGGCAAGGAGCACGGCAACCCCCGTCCTGGCATGGTGGTGCATGGCATCGGTGGACGCTACCTCGCGATGCAGATCGTGGGGGGCACCGATCTCTGGCAGCGGATGCTCGGACTGCTCCAGCGTCCCGAACTCGCCGCCGATCCGCGCTTTGCGAGCACCGAGGCCCGCTCGCGGCACTGGCCCGAGCTGCGGGCGGTCATCACCGGCTGGCTCGACGGCTTTGCCAGCGTCGATGCCGCCCTCCAGGCTCTCGAGGCGGCACGCGTGCCTTGCGCGCCGGTGCTGCGGCCGGCGGAGGTGATCGCCTCGGAGCATCTCGCGCAGCGCGACTTCTTCCCCACGCTGCAGCATGCGGTGGTCGGCCCGGTTCGCGTCACGGCGAGTCCCTATCACCTCGATGGCCACCCGGTGCATCCCCGGGGCCCTGCGCCGCACCTGCCCGGCGACGATACCCGGGCGGTGCTCGGCGAGCTGCTGCGCTACGACGAGGACCGCATCGCCGCGCTGCTGAGCAGCGGCGCGGTCGCCGAGCCCTGATCCGGCAAGACACACGCCTTCCACCCCAGGAGCAAGCATGCAGGAGAAATCGGTCGACATCCGTACCCAGGACGGCCTGATGAACACCCTGGTGTTCCATCCCGACCGGCCGGGCCCGCACCCGGTGGTCATCCACTACATGGACTCGGTGGGGGTGCGCGAGGAACTCGCCGACATGTGCCGCCGGCTGGCCAGCGTGGGCTACTTCGTCCTGCTGCCCAACCTGTACTACCGCAAGGTTCGCTCGGTGGACCTTGACGCGGACCGGCTGCGCGACCCCGCCTACGCGGATCGGCTCGAACTGATGTGGACCCTCAACCGCAGCCTGTCGAACACCATGATCGAGCAGGATACCGCGGCGCTGTTCGAGCACCTGGCCACCGAGCCGGCGGCCAGGCCCGGGCCTGTGGGCATCGTCGGCTACTGCATGAGCGGCCGCTTCGTGTACCGGCTTGCCGGCGCCTATCCCGAGCGCATCGCCTGCGCCGCCTCGGTCTACGGGGCGCGGTTGATCACCGACCTTCCCGATTCCGCCCATCTGCTCACCGAGCGCATTCGTGGCGAGATGTACTTCGCCTGCGCCGAGCATGACCACTACATCACCAACGAGGCGTTGGCCGACATCGGCGAACGCATGCGCGCGGCGGGTGTGCGCGGGGGGATCGAGTTCTACCCCGAGTCGGAGCACGGTTTCGCGTTTCCGCAGCGCCGTGCCTATCACAAGGCTTCAGCCGAGCGGCACTGGGAGCGGCTCTTCGAACTCTTCGCCCGCAACCTCTGATCCGTCCGGCCACGCGTGAGTTCCGCGCCCTCCGCAAGTCACGCTGCGCTTCGGGTGCTGCTGCTTGGCGCCAGCGGCACCATCGGGCAGGCCTGCGCGCGCGCCCTGATCGCCCGCGGGCATGACACGGTCTGCTTCCTGCGCCCGCCGGCATCCGGCGGGCATGGTGACGGTGGTGCGGCGCTGCGGCAGGCGCTGGCAGGCGCGGAACTGCGCTACGGCCAGGTCACCGACGCCGATTCGTTGCTGCGCGACGGCCTGCGCGGCGAGCGCTTCGACGCGGTCATCTCCTGCCTGGCCTCTCGAACCGGCGTGCCGGCGCAGGCCTGGGCGGTCGATCATCAGGCCAACCTGCATGCGCTGCGTGCAGCGCAGGCGCTGGGCGTGCCCCGGATGGTGCTGCTCTCGGCCATCTGCGTGCAGAAGCCGATGCTCGCCTTCCAGCATGCCAAGCTCGCCGCCGAACGGGCGCTCATCGACTCCGGGCTCTCGTACTCGATCGTCCGCCCCACGGCCTTCTTCAAGTCGTTGTCCGGCCAGGTGGCGCGAGTGCGGGCCGGCAAGCCCTTCCTGCTCTTCGGCGACGGCGCGCTCACCGCCTGCAAGCCGATCAGCGACCGCGACCTTGCCGAGTTCATCATCGACTGCCTGCATCGCCCCGATCGGCGCAATCGCGTGCTGCCGATCGGCGGCCCGGGCGCGGCGATCACGCCGCGCGAGCAGGGTGAACTGCTGTTCGCCCTCACCGGACAAGCACCGCGCTTTCGCTCGGTGCCTCCGGCGCTGCTGCGCATGATGGCGGGAACGCTCGGACTGGGTCGCCGCCTTTCTCCCGGGCTCGCCACCAAGGCCGAGCTCGCGCGCATCGGGCACTACTACGCCACCGAGTCGATGCTGGTGCTCGACCCGGATACCGGCCGTTACGACGCCCGCGCCACACCGTCCACCGGCGCCGATACCCTGGCGGAGCACTACCGGGCACTCATCGCCGGCGAGATCCGCCATCAGCCCGGTGAGCATGCAGTCTTCTGATGACACCTCGCCCGACAGGCCATGAACGCAATGTCCGACAAGATCCTCGTCAGCCGCGACGGACCGGTCACCACCCTGGTGATCAACCGCCCCGCCGCGCGCAATGCCCTCGATCGCGAGGCGAGCCTGCTCCTTGCCGAAGCCATCCGCGACTTCGAGGCCGACCCGCAGGCGCGCGTGGCGGTGCTCACCGGGGCTGGAGGGCACTTCTGCGCCGGCGCCGACCTCAAGGAGCTGGCTGGCGGGGTCGACTACATTCCCTGGGCGGGCAGCCCGCAAGGCCCCTTGCATCGCACGCCGGCCAAGCCGGTGATCGCCGCGGTGGCCGGGCATGCCTGCGCGGGCGGCCTGGGTCTGGCGCTGTGGTGTGATCTGCGGGTGGCCGAGCGCAGCGCCAGCTTCGCCGTGCTCTCGCGCCGTTGGGGCGTGCCCATGAGCGATGGCACCACGGTGCGTCTGC
This sequence comes from Quisquiliibacterium sp., assembly GCF_982640115.1. NCBI lineage: Bacteria > Pseudomonadati > Pseudomonadota > Betaproteobacteria > Burkholderiales > Burkholderiaceae > Quisquiliibacterium > Quisquiliibacterium sp. Next base: position 11,834 of record NZ_CEXFHW010000032.1, read on the forward strand.
CGCGGCTGATCGGCTTGAGCCGCGCGCTCGACATGCTGCTCACCGCGCGCGCCATCGGCGGGGAAGAAGCCGAGCGCATCGGTCTGGTCAACCGGGTGGTCGATGACGGCAGCGGGCGGGCGCAGGCCGAGGCCCTGGCCCGGCAGATCGCGGCCTTTCCGCCGATCGCCATGCTCAGCGATCGGGCGTCGACGCTGCAGCAGGCCGATCTCGGGCTTGCCGCGGCCATCGAACAGGAACTGGCCCTGGCCACCGAGGCGCGTCGGCTCGAGGCCCGCGCCGGCGCAGCCCGTTTCGCGGCCGGGGCGGGCCGGCATGGACAGACGCCGGCGTCGCCGTCAGGCGCCGCCTCGGATGTCGGACCGCCATCGGACACCTGAGTCATCTGCCGCGCCCGGCGAGAGCTATAGTCGAATCAACCTCGAGGAGAAGCGCCGTGAACCGTCCGATCATCTCAGCCGACTCGCACATCACCGAAGCGCCCGACACCTACACCGCCCACATTGATCGCGCCTGGCGAGACCGCGCGCCGCGCATCGTGGCCACCGAGAAGCACGGCGATGTCTTCCAGATCGACGGCATGGACAAACCCATCCACCTCGGCCTGGTGGCCGCGGCGGGCAAGCCGCCCGAGGCGATCACGGCCTCGGGCGTGCGCTTCAGCGAACTGCATCGCGGCGGCTGGGATCCGGATGCGCGCCTGGCCGATCAGGATCGTGATGGCGTCGCGGCCGAGATCATCTATCCCACGGTCGGGATGCTGCTGTGCAACCACCCCGACTACGACTACAAGAAGGCCTGTTTCGACGCCTACAACCGCTGGATTGCCGCGTATTGCGGCCGTCACCCCAGTCGGCTGCTGGGCTGCGGGCAGACCGCTGGCCGATCCCCGGCCGAGATGATCGAGGACTTCCGCGCGATCAAGGCACTCGGCCTGCGCGGCGTGATGATGCCCGGCAACCCGGCGCAGGAAGACTACGATTCCCCGATCTACGATCCCGTCTGGGAGGCCGCCGTGGATCTCGGCCTGCCGCTTTCCTTCCACATCCTCACCACGCGGGAAACCGCTCCGGTTCGCGGGCCGCGCATCAACAGCTTTCTGTCGATCATTCGCGGCAATCAGGACATCATGGGTACGCTGATCTTCGGTGGCGTGTTCCAGCGCCACCCGGATCTGCGGGTGGTGTGCGTCGAGGCCGATGCCGGCTGGGTGCCGCATTACCTGTACCGCATGGATCACGCCTACAAGCGCCATCGCAACTGGCTGGCCCGGGGCGTCACGCTCGACCGGCTGCCCAGCGAGTACTTCTCCGAGCACATCTACACCACTTTCCAGGATGACTGGGTGGCTTTCCGCAGTGTTGACCAGATGAACTGGAAGCGGCTGATGTGGGCCAACGATTTTCCCCACTCCGATTCCACCTGGCCGTGGTCCCAGGAAATGCTGGCCAGGCAGGCGTCCGGGCTCACCCCCGAGCAGCGAGACGCGATCCTGTGCGGCAATGTCGCCGACCTGTACCGCATCGATATCGCCGAGCTGGCGGCGGCCTGACGCTCGGGGCCCGGGTTACATCCGCTCACGATTGTCCCGCGGCGAAACCTGCCGGGCGGTGCACGGCGGTCTCGCCGGGCGCGTTGTCCAGGAACGGGGCTGTTCCCCGATCGGAGACAACATGCGCAAGCTGAGCAATCCCCTGATCGCCATCTTCACCCTGGGGGCGATGGCCGCCGCGCCCGCGGCCCATGCCTGGGGGGATCGAGAGCAGGGCGCCCTGGCCGGTGCCGTGGTGGGGGCCCTGATCGCCGCGCAGGCGGCACGGCCCTCCGTGGTGGTGGCCGCGCCGCTCCCCCCTCCGGTGGTTGCCGGCCCCCTGCCGGTGCCGATCGCGCCCGGCTACAGCAGTTACCCGGTCGCTCCAGCCCATGCTCACCATCCCGTGGCGGTGCCCATGCCGTATCCCGTGGCACCCTATCCGGTGACACCCTACCCGGTGGCTGGCGCGCCGGTGGTGGTGGGCTACGGCTGGCGGCCGATGCCGCCCCGGTGGGTCTACCGGCCGGGCTGGGGAGAACCGGGCCGGCACCACCATCATCACCACCACCCTCATCGCGGCTGGTAACCCCGGCCGGTGCGCGCAGATGGCTCGCCGCCGGTACGCTGCGCGCCGGCCTGCCGCCGCCCCGGTTCAGCGTGCCGGGGGCGCGGCTCGAAGGTCACCCTGACGATAGGCGCGGGCAGCCACCTGATAGAGGCTGATTGCCTCTGCCGCGAGTTCACTGGCTGCCGGGTCGTCCACCGGCCTGCCGGTACGGGTGTCGATCACCCGCTGACGACGGTTCGGGCGCAGTTCCACCATGCGGTCGTCGCGGTAGTAGCCCAGGGTCTGCTGGTTGGCCATGAAGGCGCGCGGCTTGCGCACCCCTTCGCGCAGGATGTCCTGACCGAAGAAGCGCGAGGTGTAGCCGATGCCGAGCATGCCGAGAAGGGTGGGCCCGACATCGATCTGTGATGCGAGGGTCTCGATCCGTCCGGGTGCGATGTGGCCGGGCGCCAGAAAGATCAGCGGGATGTGGTAAGCCTCCAGGGGCAGGTCCTGCTTGCCACGCCCCTGATGGGTGTGATCCGCCACCAGCACGAACAGGGTGTTGCCGAACCAGGGCCGGGTGCGTGCCTGCGCGATGAAGCGGCCGATCGCATAGTCGGTGTACTTCACGCCCCCCTCGCGCCCGCTGTGGCTCGGAATGTCGATCCGACCTTCGGGATAGGTGAAGGGGCGGTGGTTGGAGGTGGTCATGACATGGGCGAAGAAGCGCCGTCCGGCGGTATGGCGGGCGTCGAGTTCGCGCAGGGCCAGGTCGAAGAGATCCTCGTCGGCCACGCCCCAGATGTTCTCGAAGTGGATCTGCTCGGGGCGCAGGGCGGTGCGGTCGACCACGGTGTATCCGTTGCCGCCGAAGAACGCATTCATGTTGTCGAAATAGCCGTAGCCACCGTAAAGGTAGATCGGCTCGTAGCCATGCCCGGCCAGCACCGCGCCAAGGCTGAACAGACCGGCATTGTCAGGGCGCTTGACGATCGAATGCCCCGGTGTGGGCGGCACCGACAGGGTCAGCGCCTCGAGGCCGCGCACGGTTCGGGTGCCGGTGGCATACACGCGGGTGAAGAGCAGTCCTTCGGTCGCAAGGCGGTCGAGCTCGGGGGTGAGCCCCTGCGGGTTGCCGAAGGTGCCCATGAACGAGGCGCTGAAGCTCTCGATGGAGACCAGCACCACATTCAGGGGTCGCGGCGCTGCGGCGCCGCCGATGACGCGCTGGAACGGCAGGTGGCCCTCGGCAGGGCCTGGCTGGACGGCCGTGGCCGGCCGGCCCTCGCCAGGGGTGTTCTCAGCTGCGGGCAGGGCCTGGTATCGAGCCGCCACCCGGCGTTCGGCTTCGGCCACCGGCAGGGTTCGATAGAAGCGCTCGTAGTCGAGCTGGTTGTGACGGAAGGCGTGCCAGAAGTCGAAGTAACCGTTGCCGGCGAGTTCGTTGAGCTGACCGTCCGGCGAAAACTCCTTCAGCCGCGCATCACACGCTGCCAGCAGCAGCGCCGGGGCCGCCAGCCCCAGAGACAGGCCGGCGCGCCAGCGATGCCGGGTGTTGCCGGCGGCATGCGCATCGTGAGCGGCCGCAGGCAGGTCGGCGAGCGGCGCGAGGCCCCAGCGCCACGCGAGGCCCCACAGGATGATGGCTGCGAGGGCGACGCCAGCCAGCAGCACCGGCATGTTGTAGGACTCGCGGATGTTCCCGACCACCTCCTTGGTGTAGATCAGGTATTCCACCGCGATGAAGTTGAAGCGCGAGGCGAATTCCTGCCAGAAGGTGAACTCGGACAGCGCCACGAAGGTGGCGAGCAGACAGAGCGGTGCGAGGATCAGCCCACTGGCAAGCCGCAGGCCGCGATCGCCCATCAGCCGATGCCCGGGCCAGATCGCCATCAGCCAGGCGAGCGGCATCAGTGCGGCCAGGCCCACGCAAAGGTCGAAGCCCGCGCCGATCAGCATGGCCGGCAGCAAACGCCAGGGCGCAAGCAGCGTCAGGTCCTGGTTGAAGACCGTGAGCCCCAGCCGGACCAGCGCGTTCAGGCCGAGAAAAAGCAGCAGCAGACGCCCGTGAGCCCGGAAGCGACCTCGAAAGGGGTTGCGGTTGCGCCACTGACGGGCGAGGGCGGGGGGCAGGAACGATGGCATGGGAGCGCTCGGGCCGCAGTCTAGCAAGCGGGCCCGGGATGGCTGCGCGGGTGAGGGCGCTCAGCGGCCGCCGCGGATCTGCACCGCCATGGCGCAGTGCTTCGATCTGGTGCGCTTGGCTGCCCGTCATGGCGCGGGCGCACCGCCACGGCACCCTCGATTGCGCCTGATGGCCTGTTGGCATGAGGGTTGCTTAGCAGGAGGGGTCGCCGGTCGCTTCGGCGATCTCCTCCACAACATCCTTCTCGATCCAGGGAGTTTCAATGACGCGTCGCACATTCCTCAAGTCGGCAGCCGCCACCGCGGCGGTCTCCGCGGCTGGCCTGCCGCCGGCTTTCGCGCAGGGCGCCACGATCAAGGTCGGCGTGCTGCACTCGCTGTCGGGCACCATGGCGATCTCCGAGACCGCGCTGAAGGACACCGTCCTGATGACCATCGACGAGATCAACGCCAAGGGCGGCGTGTTGGGCAAGAAGCTCGAGGCGGTGGTGGTCGATCCGGCCTCCAACTGGCCGCTCTTCGCCGAGAAGGCCCGCCAGCTGCTGACCCAGGACAAGGTGGCCGCGGTGTTCGGCTGCTGGACCTCGGTGTCGCGCAAGTCGGTGCTGCCGGTGTTCAAGGAGCTCAACGGCCTGCTCTTCTATCCGGTGCAGTACGAGGGCGAAGAGCTCGAGAAGAATGTCTTCTACACCGGCGCAGCGCCCAACCAGCAGGCGATCCCGGCCACCGAGTACCTGATGAGCAAGGAAGGCGGCGGCGCCAAGCGTTTCGTGCTGCTGGGCACCGACTATGTCTACCCCCGCACCACCAACAAGATCCTGCGCGCCTTCCTGAAGAGCAAGGGCGTGAAGGAGTCGGACATCGACGAGAAGTACACGCCTTTCGGTCACAGCGACTACCAGACCATCGTGGCCGACGTCAAGAAGTTCGCCGCCGGTGGCAAGACCTGCGTGATCTCCACCATCAACGGTGACTCCAACGTGCCCTTCTACAAGGAGCTCGGCAACCAGGGGCTCAAGGCCAAGGACGTCCCGGTGGTGGCCTTCTCGGTGGGCGAAGAGGAGCTGCGCGGCGTGGACACCAAGCCGCTGGTGGGTCACCTCGCCGCCTGGAACTACTTCATGTCGGTGAAGAACGGCGAGAACGACGCCTTCATCAAGAAGTTCCGCGACTACGCCAAGGCCAAGAACCTCCCGAACGCCGACAAGGTCGTCACCAACGACCCGATGGAAGCCACCTACGTGGGCATCCACATGTGGAAGCAGGCCGTCGAGAAGGCCAAGACGGTCGAGGTGGACAAGGTGATCGACGCCATGGGCGGCCAGAAGTTCAAGGCGCCCTGCGGCTTCGAGCTGACCATGGACAAGACCAACCACCATCTGCACAAGCCGGTGATGATCGGCGAGGTGCGCGCCGACGGCCAGTTCAATGTGGTCTGGAAGACCAAGGGCCCGGTTCGCGCCCAGCCCTGGAGCCCGTTCATTCCGGGCAACGAAGGCAAGCAGAACGTCTGATCGGCCCTTGATGCCTCGGCAGGATCCTCGGTAGCTGGATTCGGGGCCGGGAACGAAAACCCGGCCCCTTTTTTTTCCGGAACTGAATCCTTATGGACCTGATTGTCGACCGGCCGAGTCCGGCGCGAGGCAGCGCCGGCTTGGCGGGAGCCCGCCGCTCGGGCCTCCTGCGCTGGCGGGCGGGTCTGGCTGCCCTGATCGGCGGCCTTTTTCTGTGGTGCTGGGCGCCGCTCGCTTCAGCGCTTCCTTCAAAGCTCATCGAGCCGCTCGCCAGCGACGACGCCGACGCGCGCTCCGCCGCGCTGTCGGCGATCGTGACCACTGGCGACCCGCTCGTCGCCCGGGTGCTCGAGGCGCTCGGCGATGGCCGTCTGCACTTTGACGGTGGTGTGGCCGTGATGGTCGAGGACGGCAAGGCCCTGCGGCTGGACGATGGGTCGGCCGTGCCGGTGCCGAAGTCCGAAGCGATCATGGCGAACAACCGCCTGCGCGCCGCGATCGAGACCGCGATGGCTGGCCTGCATCTCGAGTCCGGCGATCCGAAGGTGCGGCTCGAGGCCGCCAAGGCGCTCGCCGAATCGGCCGAGGCCGGGCAGCGCGACGCGATCGCACGCGCCATCGAGAAGCAGGCCGACCCGGCGATGCTGCCCTTCCTGCAGCAGGCGCTGGCCCGCATCGACCTCGCCGATCCCGATCCTGCGCGGCGTGCACAGGCGATCCGCTCGTTTGCCAGCAGCGATGATCCGCAGGTGCGCAGCCTGCTCGCCGAGCGTCGTCGTGACGAGACCGATCCCAAGGTCCAGCAGGCCATCGACGAGACGCTGGCGCAGATCGCCTCCCGGCTGGCTCGGTCCGAATGGATCGGCCGGGTGCTCACCGGCATCTCGCTGGGCAGCGTCCTGCTGCTTGCCGCGCTCGGGCTGGCGATCACCTACGGCGTGATGGGCGTGATCAACATGGCCCACGGGGAACTGCTGATGGTTGGCGCCTACGCCACCTATCTCACGCAGTCGGTCTTCCGCGCCTGGTTCCCGCAGTGGGTCGACTGGTATGTGGTGGCGGCTGTGCCGGTGGCCTTCCTGCTTGCCGGCGCCGTGGGCATGGTGATCGAGCGCACGGTGATCCGATTCCTCTACGGTCGGGCGCTGGAGACCCTGCTGGCCACCTTCGGCGTATCGCTGCTGCTCGCGCAGGGTGCCCGGACGCTCTTCGGCGCACAGAACGTGGAACTCGCCAACCCGTCGTGGATGTCGGGCGGGCTGGAGGTCACGGCGAATCTGGTGCTGCCCTGGAACCGCATCGTGATCGTCGGCTTCGCGCTGTGCGTGCTGGCCGCGGTGGCGCTGCTGCTGGTGCGCACCAGCCTCGGGCTGTATGTGCGGGCGGTCACCCAGAACCGGCGCATGGCCTCGTGTCTGGGCGTGCCCACCGGGCGCACCGATGCGCTCGCGTTCGGTCTGGGTTCGGGCATCGCGGGCCTCGGCGGTGTGGCGCTCTCGCAGTTCAGCAATGTCGGCCCAGACATGGGGCAGGCCTACATCGTGGACAGTTTCATGGTGGTGGTGCTCGGCGGGGTCGGCCAGCTTGCCGGCACGGTGATCGCAAGCTTCGGCCTGGGCGTGGTGAGCAAGTTCCTCGAAGGCTGGGCCGGCGCGGTGATCGCCAAGATCCTGGTGCTGGTGTTCATCATCATCTTCATCCAGCGCCGGCCACAGGGTCTGTTTGCGCTGAAGGGAAGGCAGGTGGACGCATGACGCCCTGGTCTCGTCCGATGCTGTCGCGGCCCGAGTGGGCGGCCGCGCTCGGCGTGTTCTGCCTCATCGGTGTGCTCGCGCCGCTGGCCCATGTGCTGCTCCCCGAGGGCAACGCCCTGCGACCGAGCACCTACGCGGTCACGCTGGTGGGCAAGATCCTGTGCTACGCCACCGTGGCGGTGGCCATGGACCTGGTCTGGGGCTTCGCCGGCATCCTCTCGCTGGGGCATGGGCTCTTCTTTGCGCTCGGCGGCTATGCCTTCGGCATGTACCTGATGCGCCAGATCGGGCGCGACGGCAGCTATGGCGCCGACCTGCCCGACTTCATGGTGTTCCTCGACTGGAAAGCGCTTCCCTGGTTCTGGCAGGGCTCGGACCAGTGGTGGTGGGCGATGCTGATGGTGCTGCTGGTGCCGGGGCTGCTGGCGCTGGTCTTCGGCTGGTTCGCGTTCCGCTCGCGCATCAAGGGCGTTTACCTGTCGATCGTCACCCAGGCGCTCACCTACGCTGCCATGCTGCTCTTCTTTCGCAACGAGACCGGTTTCGGCGGCAACAACGGGTTCACCGACTTCAAGCGGATCTTCGGTCAGCCGATCACGGCCCCCGGAACGCGGGCTGCATTGCTCGCGGCGTCGGCGCTGTGCCTGCTGTTCGCCTTCCTGCTGTGTCGCTGGCTCGTGCGCTCGAAGTTCGGCCGCGTGCTCGAGGCGATCCGCGATGCCGAGGCCCGGGTGATGTTCCTCGGCTACAACCCGGTGCCGTACAAGCTCGCCGCGTGGGTGATCTCGGCCCTGCTCTGCGCGGTCGCCGGAGCCCTCTATGTGCCGCAGGTGGGCATCATCAACCCGAGCGAGATGAGCCCGGCGAATTCCATCGAGATTGCGGTCTGGGTCGCGGTGGGGGGGCGGGGTACCCTCGTGGGGCCGATCGTGGGTGCCTTTCTGGTGAACCTCTCCAAGAGCTGGTTCACGCAGGCCTTCCCGCAGCTCTGGCTGTTCTTCCTGGGTCTGCTGTTCATCGTGGTCACGCTGGCGTTGCCGCGTGGCGTGGTCGGCCTGGCGGCGCAGTGGCGGGAGCGTCGGCGTGCGGGCAGGGGACAAGCATGAGCGATCCGATGGGGCACCCCGGCACGCCGGCCCAGCTGAAGGCCATGCGCGATGCGCCAGAGCCTGGTGCCGGCGAGGGCGGCTTCAGCTCCGATGGCCACCGTGTGGTGCCGGGAGCGATCGATGTGTCGCACAAGGTCATCCTGTATCTTGAGGACATCACCGTCGCCTTCGACGGTTTCAAGGCGCTGAACAAGCTTTCGCTGTCGATCGACGACGGTGAATTGCGGGCGATCATCGGGCCCAACGGGGCTGGCAAGACCACGATGATGGACGTGATCACCGGCAAGACCCGGCCCGACAGCGGCAAGGCCTTCCTCGGCCAGACCCTGGACCTGACCCGCATGAGCGAGCCGGAAATTGCCCGGGCCGGCATCGGGCGCAAGTTCCAGAAACCCTCGGTCTTCGAGCAGGCCTCGCCGCAGGAGAACCTCTGGCTTGCCTGCGCCGGACGCAAGGGCTGGCTCGATGCCCTGCGCCAGCGGATCGCGCCCGGCCAGTCCGATCGGATCGACGAGATCCTCGAGACGGTGGGTCTTGCCGCCGAGCGCGATCGCCCGGCCGGCTCGCTCTCGCATGGCCAGAAGCAGTGGCTGGAGATTGGTATGCTGCTCATCCAGGATCCCAGGCTGCTGCTGCTCGATGAGCCGGTGGCCGGGCTCAGCGACGAGGAGACCGAGCGCACCGCCGAGCTCCTCAAGCGGCTGGCGGGCAGTCGCTCGGTGGTGGTGGTGGAACACGACATGCACTTCGTCGATCAGCTCGACTGCCCGGTGACGGTGCTGCACCAGGGGCAGGTGATCGCGGAGGGTGATCTGGCCAGCGTGCAGGCCGAGCAGCGGGTGATCGAGGTCTATCTGGGACGATGAGATGAGCCTGCTCGAAGTCAGTGGCCTGTCGCAGGCCTACGGCGGCAGCCGCATCCTGCGGGAGGTGTCCTTCACCGCCGAGCGGGGCGAGGTGGTGGTGCTGCTGGGGCGCAATGGCGTGGGCAAGAGCACGCTGCTGCGCACCCTGATGGGCCTGCATCCCGTGCTCGGTGGCACGGTGCGACTGGGCGGGCAGCCGCTCGATGGCCTGAGCCCGAATCGCCGCGCGCTGGCGGGCATGGGCTATGTGCCGCAGGGCCGCGAGATCTTCCCGCGCCTGACGGTGGAAGAGAACCTGAGAGTGGGCTTTGCCACCGGCCGGCTGCGGCAGATCGAGGCCGAGATCTACGAGCTTTTTCCGGTGCTGGCCGAGATGCGCCGGCGTCGCGGCGGAGACCTCTCGGGCGGTCAGCAGCAGCAGCTCGCCATTGCACGGGCCCTGTGCACCCAGCCCTCGGTGCTGCTGCTCGATGAGCCCACGGAGGGCATCCAGCCCTCGGTGATCAAGGATATCGGCCGGGTGATCCGGCGGCTGGCCCGCGAGCGGCAGCTGTGCGTGCTGCTGGTCGAGCAGTACTGCGACTTCGCTGCCGAGCTGGCCGATGCCTATCTGGTGATGGAGCGCGGCGAGATCGTCGCCCGAGGCGCCGGCAGCGCCATGCAGGCCGACGGCGTGCGGGCCCTGGTCGCGGTGTGAGCCCGGCGTCCGCTGTGGTGGTGCCGGCGACGCCGGCCGAGGAGCCTGTCCTCGCGCCCTACGGTGGGGGCTGGCAGGCTCGTCTCAGCCTTGAGATTGCTCTGCGGGAGGGCCGCAGCGTGGCCGCGCGCCTTGCCCATGTCGGGCCGCTGCGGGTGCAGAAGCTGCTCTGGCCCGAAGGGCCGCGGCTCGCCCATGTCATCCTGCTTCATCCGCCCTCGGGTCTGGCAGCGGGCGACAGCCTGGTGTGCGATCTGGCCATCGGCCCGCAGGCCGAATTGCTGCTCACCACCCCCGGGGCCGGGCGCTGGTACCGCGCTGATACGCCGGCCACGCAGTCCGTGACCGTCACCGTGGATGACGGCGCCCACCTCGAGTGGCTGCCTCAGGAGACGATCCTGCATGACGGGGTGTCCGGCGAGCAGACCATGCGCGTGGACATTGCCGATCGGGCGAGCGCGGTCGGCATGGAGGTGCTGGTGCTTGGTCGGCGGGCCAGTGGTGAACGCCTGACGCAGGCCCGCTTTCAGAGCCGTCTCACCCTGCGACACGCCGGCCGGCTCCTCTATGACGAACTGTCGCGCATCGAGGGGGCGCAGACCGGGGCCGCGGCACTCGGGTCGAGTCACGTCAGCGGCCTGCTCTGGGCTGTCTCGCCGGATCTCCTGCCCGACGACATCGCCGACGCGGTCGAGGCCGATCTCGACGCGGCCCTGGCCGCGACCGCCGGCCAGGCCGAGCCAGTTGATCGACCCACGATCGGTGGGGCCTCGCGGGTCGACCCGCATCTGCTGCTGGTGCGGGTGGTGGGCAGTTCGCCCCAGTCGGTTCGCGGTGCACTCGTTGCCGCCTGGGCAAGGCTGCGCCCGCTGCTGCGCCAGCGCGAGGCCGTGCCGCCGCGCATCTGGATGACCTGATCAAAGGCACAATCGACCCTTGGGCGCGCAGCGTCGCGCCAGACCCATTCCGCCTGGAGGACCTGCCGATGGACCTGACACCCAGAGAGAAGGACAAGCTGCTGATCTTCACCGCCTCGCTGCTCGCCGAGCGGCGCCTGGCCCGTGGCCTGAAGCTCAACCATCCCGAGTCGGTGGCGCTGATCACGGCCGCCATCCTCGAAGGCGCCCGCGATGGCCGCACCGTGGCCGAACTCATGGCCCTGGGCAAGACCGTGCTCGGCCGCTCGCAGGTGATGGAAGGCGTCGCCGAACTCATCCCGGAGATCCAGGTGGAAGCCACCTTTCCCGACGGCACCAAGCTGGTCACCGTTCACCAGCCGATCGCCTGACCCGCGCCGCGGCGCACCCACTGCAGGGAGGACATCCATGATTCCAGGCGAGATCATCGCCGCCCCCGGCGAGATCGAACTCAACGCGGGCCGTCGCGTGCTGCGCGTCGAGGTCACCAATCGGGGCGACCGGCCGATCCAGGTCGGGTCGCATTACCACTTCGCCGAGACCAATGCGGCGCTTGACTTCGATCGCGTCGCGGCACGCGGCATGCGGCTGAACATCGCCGCGGGCACCGCGGTGCGCTTCGAACCCGGTCAGTCGCGCTCGGTCGATCTGGTCGACTACGCCGGCTCGCGCACCGTCTACGGCTTCAATGCCGCGGTGATGGGCGCGCTCGACACCGCCGCGGGAGGCCGCTCATGAAGATCTCCCGGCAAGCCTATGCCGAGATGTTCGGCCCCACCGTTGGCGACCGCGTGCGGCTCGCCGACACCGATCTGTTCGTGGAGGTCGAGCGCGACCTCACGATCTACGGCGAGGAGGTCAAGTTCGGCGGCGGGAAGGTGATCCGCGACGGCATGGGCCAGTCGCAGGCCGGCAGCGCGGTGGCGGTGGATACCATCATCACCAACGCGCTGATCATCGACCACTGGGGCATCGTGAAGGCCGACATCGGCCTGAAGGCCGGGCGCATCGCGGCCATCGGCAAGGGCGGCAACCCGGATGTGCAGCCCGGCGTGGACATCGTGATCGGGCCGGGCACCGAGGTGATCGCGGGCGAGGGCATGCTGGTGACCGCCGGCGGCATTGACACCCACATCCACTTCATCTGCCCGCAGCAGATCGACGAAGCGCTGATGTCGGGCATCACCACGATGTTCGGCGGCGGCACCGGACCGGCCACCGGCACCAATGCCACCACCTGCACCCCGGGGCCGTGGCACATGGCCCGCATGCTCGAGGCCGCCGAAGGCCTGCCGATGAACCTCGGCTTCATGGGCAAGGGCAATGCCAGCCTGCCCCAGGCGCTGATCGAGCAGGTGCAGGCCGGCGCGATCGGCCTGAAGCTGCACGAAGACTGGGGCACCACCCCGGCCGCGATCGACTGCTGCCTCAGCGTGGCCGACGATCACGACATCCAGGTGGCGATTCACACCGACACCCTGAACGAGTCGGGCTTCGTCGAGACCACCATCGCGGCCTTCAAGGGCCGCACGATCCACAGCTTTCACACCGAGGGCGCGGGTGGCGGTCACGCGCCCGACATCCTGAAGGTGGTCGGCGAGGCCAATGTGCTGCCCTCGTCGACCAACCCCACCCGGCCGTACACGGTGAACACCGTGGACGAGCACCTCGACATGCTGATGGTGTGCCACCACCTCGATCCGTCGATTGCCGAGGATGTGGCCTTCGCCGAGAGCCGCATCCGGCGCGAGACCATCGCCGCCGAGGACATCCTGCACGACCTCGGCGCGATTTCGATGATGTCCTCCGACAGCCAGGCCATGGGCCGCGTGGGCGAGGTGATCATGCGCACCTGGCAGACCGCGCACAAGATGAAGCAGCAGCGTGGCGCGCTGCCCGGCGAGAGTCGGGCCGACAACGCCCGCGTGAAGCGCTATGTGGCCAAGTACACCATCAACCCGGCGCTCGCCCACGGCATCTCCCACGAGGTGGGTTCGGTCGAGCCTGGCAAGCTCGCCGATCTGGTGCTCTGGCGCCCGGCCTTCTTCGGCGTGAAGCCGGCGCTCATCGTGAAGGGCGGCGCGATCATCGCCGCGGCCATGGGGGATCCGAACGCGTCGATTCCCACGCCGCAGCCGGTGCACTTCCGGCCGATGTTCGGCGCTTTCGGCCGGGCGCTGTCGAGCACCTGCGTGAGCTTCGTGTCACAGGCGGCGCACGCCGCAGGCGTGGGCGAGCGCCTGGGGCTGCAGCGGCGCGTGGTGCCGGTGAAGGGCACGCGCACCGTGCGCAAGGCCGACATGATCCACAACAGCTACACCCCGACCATCACCGTCGACGCCCAGAACTACCGGGTGCATGCCGACGGCGTGCTGCTCGCCTGCGAGCCGGCCAAGGTGCTGCCGATGGCCCAGCGCTACTTCCTCTTCTGAGCGGCGCAAGGGCGGCGACATGGGCATGCGCATCGTCGATCCCGACCGGGAGCGGCCGCCCGAGATTGCGGGACTGCCGCTGCTCGACCGGGTCGAGCCGGCGCCCGGTGACTGCGGTGCCGTGCTGCGCCTGCCTTTCGACGCCCGTTCGCGCAGCCGTCTGCGCGCCCGGCTCGCCGATGGGCGCGAGGTGGCGGTGGTGCTGCCGCGCGGCACGGTGTTGCGTCACGGGACGGTGATCGCGGGCAGCGATCTGCGGGTTCGGGTGGAGGCAGCCGACGAGGATGTGCTCGAGGTTCGGGCCGAGTCTGCGCTGGGCCTGCTGCGCGCCGCCTATCACCTGGGCAACCGCCATGTGCCGGTGCAGGTGCTGGCCGACCGTCTGGTGCTCGGCTACGACCCGGTGCTGGCCGACATGCTGGTCGGGCTGGGCGCCACGCTGCGTCGTACCTGGGCGCCCTTCGAGCCGGAAGGCGGCGCCTATGGTCATGGCCACTGAGTCGGCTTGCGGGGCCGGTGCCACGGTGGGTTTGCCCGACTGGCTGCCGGCGATGCTGCAGCTGGCCTCGCCCGCGCTGCCGATCGGCAGCTTCAGCTATTCGCAGGGCCTGGAGGCGGCCGCCTGGGCCGGTCGGGTGAGCGACGAGCCGAGCGCCTTCGAGTGGATCGACTCCCACTGGCGCAGCGCCTTCGCGGTGCGGGAGCTGCCGGCCGTGCTGGCCGCCGCGCAAGCGCTGGAGGCCGCCACCGCCGAATGCCTGCCCGGCCATCCCGATGGGGATGCGCTGCTCGCCGGTCTGCAGGCCCTCGACGAAGGATTCCTCGCCAGCCGCGACAGCGCCGAGTCGCGGGCCGAGACCCGCCAGACCGGCGCGGCATTGCTGCGCTGGCTGGTCGGGCTGCATGCCGGTAGCCGCGAAGCGGCGCTGGCCCGCGCGCTGGCGGCAGGCCGATCGGGCCCCACTGCGCCGATCGCCTTCGCGCTGTGCGGCAGCGCCCAGGGCCTGCCCGCCGTGGCCACCCGCGCAGCCTGGGGCTTTGCCTGGATCGAGAACCAGGTCCAGGCCGCCGTGAAGATCGTGCCGCTCGGCCAGAGCGCCGGCCAGCGACTGATCCTGCAACTGCGGGGACGCATCGCCGATCCCGCACCTGATGAACCCTGGAGTTTTTCGCCGCTGGCTGGCGTGATGGCGATGCGCCATGAGCGGCAGTACACCCGGCTGTTCCGATCCTGATCGCAGGATCCTTTTCACGAGGTACGGATGCGCACCAAGACTCTGCCCCCGCTGCGCGTGGGCATCGGCGGCCCGGTGGGTTCGGGCAAGACCACCCTGGTCGAGATGCTGTGCAAGACCATGCGTGACAGCCATGACCTGGTGGTGGTCACCAACGACATCTACACCAAGGAAGACCAGCGTCTGCTCACGGTGGCGGGCGCGCTCGAGCCCGAACGCATCATGGGCGTGGAGACTGGCGGTTGCCCGCACACCGCCATCCGCGAGGATGCGTCGATCAACCTCGAGGCGGTCGATCGCATGCTCGAGCGCTTCCCGCAGGCCGATGTGGTGTTCATCGAGTCGGGGGGCGACAACCTCGCCGCCACCTTCAGCCCCGAGCTCTCCGACCTCACGATCTATGTGATCGATGTGGCCGGTGGCGAGAAGATCCCCCGCAAGGGCGGCCCCGGCATCACCCGCTCCGACCTGCTGGTGATCAACAAGACCGACCTCGCGCCGCATGTCGGCGCCTCGCTGGAGATCATGGCCAGTGATGCCCGCCAGCAGCGCGGCGAGCGGCCCTTCGTGTTCACCAACCTCAAGACCCGCGAGGGCCTGCAGTCGGTGATCGACTTCATCCGGGTGAAGGGCCTGTTCCAGCCGGCCACGGCCTGAGGCCGGCCAACGGCGTGGTGCGCCCAGCCGGACTCGAACCGGCACGACCGAAGTCAGGGGATTTTAAGTCCCCGGCGTCTACCGATTCCGCCATGGGCGCGCGTCCGGATTGTGGCATGAGGCCAGCGATGCCCGGCCATGCCGGGCCCGCGCTCAGCCGCGGCCGAGCAGGGGCAGGAGGGCCGGCCAGACATTGGCCAGGATGAGCGGCTGGGCCGCCTCGGTGGGGTGGATGCGGTCTGGCTGGAAGAGCTCCAGCCGCTCGCCGATACCCTCGAGCAGGAAGGGCACCAGGGCGCACTGACGGCGCCTGGCAATGTCGCGGTACATCTGCTCGAACTGCTCGCCGTAGCGACGCCCGTAGTTGGGCGGCATGCGCATGCCCAGCAGGATCACCCGCGCACCGGCAACCTGGCCGGCCGTGACCATCGCCTCGAGGTTGCGTGCGGTGGCGACGAGGTCAAGGCCGCGCAGGGCATCGTTGCCACCGAGCTCGATCACCAGCAGGCGAGGGCGGTGCTCGGCGAGCAGCGCGGGGAGCCGGGTCTGCCCGCCGGCGGTGGTCTCGCCGCTGATGCTGGCATTGAACACCGACCAGGGCGGCTTGCGCGTGGTCAGTCGCTCGGCCAGCAGCGCTACCCAGCCGCTGCCACGGCGCAGCCCGTACTCGGCCGACAGGCTGTCGCCGAGCACCAGCGCGAGGGGGGCCGCCGAGGCAACTGCGGTCTGGCCGGAGGCTGCGGGCGCGGTAAGGGAGAGCAGGGCGCCGGCACCCAGCAGGGGTAGACTCGCGAGCCGGAAGAGGAAGCGACGGCGCAGCCGGTCCGTGCCGGCGGCTGCGGCCAGTGTGGCCCGAGGCGCGGGCGGATGAAACGGTGGAGGC
>NZ_CEXFHW010000033.1:0-27917 GCF_982640115.1 Quisquiliibacterium sp.
GCGGAGGCGGCTGGATCGACGCTCAGACCCCCGGTGAGCGTGGCATTGGTGTTGTAGACCGCCGCGCCCGCCTGCAGTCCCAGCCAGTCGCCGGCGAGCAGGGTGTTGCCGCTCGCCCGCAGGTCATGTCGGGTGTACAGGTCGCTGCCGTTGCCGCCGTGCGCGGCGAAGTTGCGCATCTGGTAGCTCAGGCTCGCCTGGGTGCGGGCATCGGCGATGCCGGCGCTCAGGTAGGGCGTCACCTCCAGGGTCTGGCGACCGGGCCCGGGCCCCGCGCCGGCGCCCGGCGAATCGGCGGCCAGCACCGTGCTGCGCACCCTGTACCTCGCGCCCTACCTGCGCGGGCGCATCGGCGCCCAGGCCGACTGGCGCGTGCAGTACCGGGGGGAACTCACCGACACCTCGGGCAACATCAATGCCGCGCTCGCCCGCAGCGCCCACTACCTCAACGCCCAGGTCACCAGCGGCGCGGCCTTCAATCCCTGGGGCTGGGCGCTGGTCAGCGGCGGCCAGCGCCGCGACTTCACCGGCGGGCTGTCGCTGAGCAGCGCCAGCACCTCGGCCACGCTCTACTACACGCCCTCGCCCGAGTTGCGCCTGGGCGCGTCGATGAACTACCTGTACATCGAGCGGCTGAGCAACTCGGCTGGCGACACCCACGGCTGGGGGCCGGGCGTGTCGCTCGACTGGTCGCCCAGCCGGCGCACGACGCTGCGCGGCTCGTTCTCACGCCAGTACTACGGCAACAACGGCACGCTCAGCCTCTCCCACCGCACACAGCGCCTGGTGTTCGGACTCGACTACGCCAACTCGCTGCTGCAGACCAACACCGCCTCGCTGCTCACCTTCAACCCGGGCGCGATCTTCGCCGCAGGTGGTTTCTCGCCAGCGCTCAATCCGCTGTTCAACCAGCTCGCCGGCCTGGGCCTGCTCTCGAACACCGACCTGGTGGTGGGCACGCCCGTGATCAACGATGCCATGGTGCGCAATCACAGCCTGTCGGCCTCGGTGGGCTGGGTGTCGCCCGCCTGGTCGGGCACCGCCACGGTGTTTCGCAGCACCCGCGAGACCCTGCTCGCCTCGACGGTCTTCGGCATTCCCAACGGCCTGTCGCCCGCATCCTTCGGGCTGTTCAACAACCGCGGCATCGCGCTCAACGGATCGATCACCCTCGATGCCCGGCACGCACTGCTGCTGGCCGCGTCGGTGCGTGATTCGGACCAGTCGAACTCCGACCTGCGGGTACGATTCAGCGTGTATCAGGCTGCGATCAGTTCGCGCATCGATGAGCGCTCCACGGCCACCCTGGGCCTGCGCCGCACCGTGCAGAGCGCCGAGGGCAGCGGCGGCGTGAGCGGCGAGGAGAACGCCCTGTTCGGCACCCTCGATTTCCGGATGCGGTGAGGAGCCGGGACCATGTACGAAGCCTTCTTCCGCCTCACCGGCAAGCCCTTCCAGCTCAACCCCGATCCCGATTTCTTCTACGGCAGCCGTGGTCATCGCCGGGCGATGGCCTACCTCGAGTACGGCCTGCACCAGGGCGAGGGCTTCATCGTGATCACCGGCGAGGTCGGCGCGGGCAAGACCACGCTGGTGCGCAACCTGCTGCGCCGCGTGCCCTCGGACAGCGTGCAGGCAGCCCAGATCGTCTCCACGCAGGTGGGTGCCGACGATCTGCTGCGGCTGGTCGCGGGCAGCTTCCAGCTCGATGTCGCGGGTCTGGACAAGTCGTCCCTGCTGCAGCGCCTGGAAGAGCACTTCCGGGCGATGCACCGCACCGGCCGGCGTGCGCTGCTGGTGGTCGACGAAGCGCAGAACCTCTCGCCCCGGGCCGTCGAGGAGCTGCGCATGCTCTCGAATTTCCAGGAGGGCACCCGTTCGCTGGTGCAGAGCTTCCTGGTGGGCCAGCCGGAGTTCCGGGCGATCCTGCAACGCCCGGAGATGCGCCAGCTCAAGCAGCGGATCATCGCCTCCTACCATCTAGGGCCGCTCGACTCCGCCGAGACGCGCGCCTATGTCGAGCACCGGCTGCGTCATGTGGGCTGGCGCGGCGACCCCGATTTCAGCCCCGACTCTCTCGCCCAGGTGCATGCGGTGGCCGAGGGTGTGCCGCGGCGGATCAACACCCTGTGCGACCGTGTGCTGCTGGCTGCGTTCCTCGCCGAACGCCACGACATCGACCGGGACCTGATCGAGGATGTGGCCGCCGAACTCGCCGACGAACTCGGCGGGCCGACCGGCGGCGCCTTGCTGGCCGTGGTGCCTGCGGGCGCGCCCGATGAGCCGGTGGGCAGCACCGGTGGCGACACCGAGACCGGCGCGGCCAGCAGCGCCGCCTCGGCGGCGGCGCGCATCGCCTTGCTGGAGGCCCGCCTCGCCCGACTGGAGGCCTCCTCGGCCACCACCTACAACGTCCTGCAGCGGGTGCTGAGGGTGCTGCGCGCCAGCACCGGTGCGCTCGGCCTGAACCGCGCCGCGCCCGGCGAGGGCCGGGCCCGTCGTGGCGATCCTGATGGCGCAGGCAGTGCGCCGGTGCGGGCGGTCCGATGAGCATGGCCTGGGCGCGCAGCGCGCCCGCGGCACCCGGCGTCAGCCCGATCGACGCCGGCCGTCCACCGGGCCCGGGCCTCGCTGCGGCGGACGGGGTGGTCAACGCGTTGTCGATCGACGTCGAGGACTGGTTCCAGGTCTCGGCGCTCGCGCCCTACATCGGACGCGAGACCTGGGACGAGCAGCCGCGCCGGGTGGAGCGCAATGTCGATCTGCTGCTGCAGCTGCTCGCCGATGCCGGGACGAGCGCCACCTTCTTCACCCTGGGCTGGATCGCCGAGCGTCACCCGGCGATGATCCGGCGCATCGTCGCCGCCGGCCACGAGCTTGCCAATCACGGTTACGCCCACCTGCGGGCGAGCGAGCAGACGCCGGCCGCGTTCCTCGCCGACCTGCACCTGGCCAGAACCCTGCTCGAACAGATCGGCGGCGTGGCGGTGCGCGGCTACCGGGCGCCGAGCTTCTCGGTGGGCCCGGCCAATGCCTGGGCGCACGAGGTGATTGCCCGCGCCGGCCACGACTACAGCTCGAGCGTCTTTCCGGTGGCCCACGACCACTACGGCAGCCCGGATGCGCCGCGCTTTGCCCATCGCACCGCGGCCGGTCTGTGGGAGCTGCCCCCGGCCACCGTGCGGCTGGCCCGACGCAACTTCCCGATTGCCGGCGGCGGCTGGTTCCGGCTGATGCCCTATGCGGTGTCGGCCTGGGGCGTGCGCCGGCTCAATGCCCGGGAGGGTGAACCCGCGGTGGCGTACTTCCATCCCTGGGAATTCGACCCCGGCCAGCCACGGGTGCGACAGGCCGGGCCGAAGGCGCGGTTTCGCCACTACCTGAACCTCACGCGCACCCGCCCGCGGCTGGAGCGGCTGCTGCGCGAGTTCCGCTGGCAGCGCATCGACCGGGTGTTCGCCGGCCAGCTCGCCTCATGAGCGCTGCGGCCGGTCTGCCGCTGCGGGTGACCGAGGCCGGTGATGGCGACCGTGCGCACTGGCAGGCCTACACCGACGCGCATCCCGAGGCGAGCTTCTGCCATCGCTGGGAGTGGCGCGCGCTGATGGCCGAGCAGTGGCGCCACCGGCCGGTGTACCTGATCGCGCGTCGGGGCCAAGCCGTGTGCGGCGTGCTGCCGCTGGCGCACATGCGCACCCGGCTCTTCGGCTCGCAGCTGGTGAGCCTGCCCTTCTGCGTCTACGGCGGGCCGATCGCCGACGACCCGGCCGCGCTCGCCGCGCTCGACGAGGCCGCGCAGACGCGGGCGCAGGCCTGCGGCGCGGGCCATCTCGAGTACCGAAACCGCCGCCGGCTGCACCCCGACTGGCCGGCCAGCGATCTGTACGCCGCCTTCGAAAAGCCGCTGCTGGGCGATGAGCAGGCCAACCTGCTGGCCATCCCCCGCAAGCAGCGCGCGATGGTGCGCAAGGGCATGGCCGGCGGGCTGAGCGCGGCGATCGAGGATGCCGACAGCTTCCACCCGGTGTATGCCGACAATGTCCATCGCCACGGCACTCCGGCCATGCCGCGCAGCTGGTTCCGCGCGCTGCAGACGAGCTTCGGCGAGGACTGCGATGTGCTGATGGTGCGTGACCCGGCCGGGCAGGCGGTGTCGGCGGTGATGAGCTTCTGGCATCGCGGCACGGCCATGCCCTACTACGCCGGCGACCTGCCGGTGGCCAGGGCGCTGGCGGCCAACGATTTCAAGTACTGGCGACTGATGGTGCATGCCCTGGGGCGGGGCTGCACCCGCTTCGACTTCGGCCGCAGCAAGGTCGACACCGGGCCCTGGCACTTCAAGCGCAACTGGGGATTCGAGCCCCAGCCGCTGGCCTATGAGTACCGGCTGATCACGCGCAGCAGCGTGCCGCAGAACAACCCCAACAATCCCCGCTATCGCCTGCTGATCGACACCTGGCGCCGCCTGCCGCGGCCGCTGGTCGACTGGCTGGGGCCCCGGATCGTGCGCGGTCTGGGCTGATCCGCCTCCTCTGACCGATCCATGTCCCAGAGCGCCCCGCCGGCCTTTCCGATCACCGCCGCACTGGCCTTCGCCACCGCGGTGGGGGCGTCGGTGCTGCTGTTCCTGCCGGCCTGGCAGTCCATGGCCCGGATCTGGTGGGACAACGAGACCTACACCCACGGGCTGCTGGTGCCGCTGGCCTGCGCGTGGCTGATCTGGCGCGACCGCGCGCGTCTGGCCGGGCTCGCGCCGCGTCCCACGGCGCTGGCCCTGCCGCTGCTCGCGCTGTGTGCCGTGGGCTGGCTGGTGGGCGAACTCGCCGGGGTGAACGCCCTGCAGCACTTCGCGGTGATCGGCATGGTGCCGGCGCTCTTCCTGCTCTGCTTCGGCACCACCATCACCCGGCGCAATGCCTTCGCGCTGGGCTTCCTGTTCTTCGCCGTGCCCTTCGGGGAGTTCCTGATGCCCTGGCTGATGGACCGCACCGCCGACTTCACGGTGGCAGCGCTGCAGCTCTCGGGCGTGCCGGTGCTGCGCGAGGGCCGGCAGTTCGTGCTGCCCTCGGGCAACTGGTCGGTGGTGGAGGCCTGCTCGGGCCTGCGCTACCTGCTGGCGGCGATTCCGCTCGCGCTGTTCCAGACCCACCTGAACCGGCGCAGCGCGCGGGTGCAGGCGCTGTTCACCCTGGGCGTGGTGGTGCTGGCCCTGGTGGCCAACTGGGTGCGCGCCTACGGCATCGTGATGCTCGGCCATCTCAGCGACATGAGCCTCGCCGCCGGGGTCGATCATCTCGTCTATGGCTGGCTCTTCTTCGGCCTGGTCATGGGACTGGCCTTCTGGATCGAATCGCGACTGCCTGACGGTGGCCGAGGCGAGGATGTCGCGGCTGGCGCATCGATGGTGCAGACCGAGGCAGCCGTGGCGCCCACCGATGACGGCAGCCCGTTTGGCCGCGCACGGCCCGCCGCGCTCTCGCTGGTCGCCATCACCCTGCTCGCCTGCGCGCCGCTCGGTGCGGCATCGCTGCAGGCCTTGAGCGAGCCCCGGATCGAACTGGCACCGCTGGGCGCCGCGCTGGAGGCGCTGCCGCGCGAGCTGGCCACCTACCGTCCTGGCTATCGCGGCGAGCGGGCCGCCGCCAGCGGACAACTCACCCGGCAGCCGGGCGTCGGGATGGGGATCTACCAGTATGTGGGCCAGCGTGACGGTCACGAGATGATCGGCCACGGCCAGGGTGCCCTGCCCAACGAGAGCGGGTCGGCGCGACCGACCGTGGTCGTGCAGCGCGGCGAGCGCGCAGCCCGGCTGCCGGGGGCGCCCGGTGGCGCGCCGGTCAGCGAGCAACTGGTCGAGCACCTCGGCCAGCGCTGGCTGGTCTGGGAGTGGTTCTGGGTGGACGGCCAGACGCTTGCCGATCCGCGCGCGGTCAAGCTCGCCACGGCCGCTGCGCTGCTGGCGGGCCGAGGCGACGAGTCCCTGGCCTTCGTGGCCTGGACGCCGGTTGCCGGCACCGGGAGCACCGGCGCGCCCGCGCAGGCCGCCACGCTGGAGGCCCGCGCCCGGCTGAGCGCCGCCGCCGCGGCCCTGGGCGAAGCCGCACGCCCCGCCGGGCTGTGAGGGCAGGCACCGTGTCCGCCCAGCCGCCGATCGCCCGCGCCATACCGGCCCGTCCGTTGATCGCCCATGCCGTGCACCGCCTGGACATCGGCGGCATGGAGAACGGTCTGGTCAACCTGATCAATGGCCTGCCCGAGGGCTTCGCCGATCACGCGGTGATCGCGTTCACCGAGATCTCCGCCGATTTCGCGCGGCGCATCCGCCGCCCCGGCGTGCGCCTGCTCGCCCTGCACAAGCCGCCCGGGCAGACCGCGCGTATCCTGCCGCGGCTGTGGCGCGAACTGCGTCGCCTTCGCCCGAGCATCTTCCACACCCGCAATCTCGCCACGCTGGAAGGCCAGACCGCGGCCTGGCTCGCGGGCGTGCCAAGACGCGTGCACGGCGAGCATGGCTGGGACGTCGGCGATCTCGATGGCAGCAGCCCGGGCCCGTTGCGGCTGCGGCGCTGCCTGCGCCCGCTGGTGCATCACCAGGTGGCGCTGTCCGAGCCGATCCGCCGCTACCTCACCAGCCGGGTGGGCGTGGCCGACATCCGCGTGAGCCGGATCTGCAATGGCGTGGACACCGAGCGCTTCGCGCCCTGCGCCGATCGTGCCGGGACCCGGACCCGGCTGGCCGGGGCGGCGCTGCCCGCCGACGCCTTCGTGATCGGCGCCGTGGGCCGCCTGGCAGCGGTGAAGAACCTGCCGATGCTGGTGGAGGCCTTTGCGATCGCCCGCGAGCGCGATGACCGTTTCCGCCGGCAGGCCCGGCTCGCGCTGGTCGGTGACGGGCCGCAGCGCGCCGAGCTGCAGGCGCTCGTCGAGCGGCACGGCCTGGCCGGCCACACCTGGTTTGCCGGTGCGCGTGAGGACATCCCCGACTGCCTGGCCATGCTCGACCTGCTGTGCCTGCCCTCGCTCGCCGAGGGCATCTCGAACACCGTGCTCGAGGCGATGGCCTGCGGCGTGCCGGTGGTGGCCACCGCGGTCGGCGGCAACGCCGAGCTGATCGAGGAAGGTGCGAGCGGCTGGCTGGTGGCCAGCGGCGATGTGCCGGCGCTCGCCGAGCGGCTGCTGCGCTGCCTTGCCGATCCCGCAGCGCTGCATGCCGCGGGGCGGGCGGCTCGCGCGCGCGCCGTGACGCAGTTCAGCCTCGCCACGATGCTCGCCGGCTACCATGCAATGTACGCCGGCATGCTGGCGCAACCGGACTGAATGGCGATGTGCGGACTGGCCGGACTCTTCACCCCTGCCGCTGACTCGCCGCGGCTGCATGATCGTGCGCTGCTCAAGCGCATGACCGACGCGATCGCGCACCGGGGCCCCGACGAAGAAGGGTTTCATCTCGAGCCGCATGTGGCGCTGGGCCATCGTCGGCTGTCGATCATCGACCTGGCCACCGGCCAGCAGCCGCTCTTCAACGAGGACGGCACGGTCGCGGTGGTCTTCAACGGCGAGATCTACAACCACCGCGAGCTTGCCCTCGAGCTGGCCGCCTGCGGTCACGCGCTGCGTACCCGCAGCGACACCGAGGTGATCGTGCATGCCTGGGAGCAGTGGGGCGCCGACTGCGTGCGCCGCTTCCGCGGCATGTTCGCCTTCGCGTTGTGGGACCGCCGTCAGCGCACACTGTTCATGGCCCGCGACCGGCTGGGCGTGAAACCGCTCTTCTGGACGCAGCTCGCGGATGGCACCGTGGCCTTCGGCTCGGAGCTGAAGTGCCTCACCCTGCTGCCCGGCTTCGACGCCACCCGCTGCGACTACGCGGTCGAGGACTACTTCGCCTTCGGCTACATCCCCGATCCGCGCACCATCTACCGCCATGCGCACAAGCTCGCGCCGGCCCATACCCTCACCTGGCGGGTCGGCGAGCGCGAGCCACGGATCAACGCCTACTGGGACCTGCGCTTCGAGCCCGACGAGCGCATCGACGCGCAGGAAGCCGCGCGCCAGCTGCGCGAGCGACTGACCGAGGCGGTGCGCATCCGCATGGTGGCCGAGGTGCCGCTGGGCGCCTTCCTGTCGGGCGGCGTCGACTCGAGCGTGGTGGTGGCAACCATGGCCGGCCTCAGCGCGCAGCCGGTGAAGACCTGCTCGATCGGTTTCGATGTGGCCGCCTTCGACGAGAGCCGCTATGCGCAGCAGGTCGCGCAGCGCTACCGCACCGACCACCAGACCGAGGTGGTCGGCGCCGACCAGCCCGAGCTGATCGACCGGCTCGCCGGCCTGTTCGACGAGCCCTTCGCCGACAGCTCGGCGTTGCCCACCTGGCGGGTCTGCCAGCTCGCGCGGCAACGGGTGACGGTGGCCCTGTCGGGCGATGGCGGCGACGAGACCTTCGGCGGCTATCGCCGCTACCGGCTGCACCTGATGGAGGAGCGGCTGCGTGGCGCGCTGCCCGCCGGCCTGCGCCGGGCGGTGTTCGGCCCGCTGGGCCGTTGGTACCCCAAGCTCGACTGGCTGCCGCGGCCGCTGCGCGCGCGCACCACGCTGCAGGCCCTGGCCCGCGATCCGGTGCAGGCCTATTTCCATTCCGTCTCGGTGCTGCGCGACGAGGAGCGGCTGGCGATGTACTCGCCCGAGTTCCGCCGGCGTCTGGGCGGCTACAACGCGATCGAGGTCTTCCGTCGCCACGCCGCGAACGCGCCCACCGACCAGCCGCTGTCGCTGGTGCAGTACCTCGACTGCAAGACCTATCTGCCCGGCGACATCAACACCAAGGTCGATCGCGCCAGCATGGCGCACTCGCTGGAGGTGCGCGAACCCCTGATGGACCACGAACTGGTCGAGTGGGCCGCCACGCTGCCGCAGCGGCTGAGGGCCACCCCCTCGCAAGGCAAGATCCTGCTCAAGGCCGCCTACGCCGACGCCCTGCCCCACGAGCTGCTGCACCGGCCCAAGATGGGTTTCGCGGTGCCGCTGGCCACCTGGTTCCGTCAGGGACTGCAACCCGTCGCAGCCTCGGGCGAGATGCTGGCCGGCACGGTTGCCGGCGGCACCGCGCGCGCGTTCTACGACGAGCACCGTTCCGGCCGACGCGACCGCAGCGCGGCGCTCTGGCTGCTCGGTGCGATGTCGCGATTCGAAGGGAGCCTGTCGTCATGAACCCTGCCCAGACCGACGCGCAGGCGTCGAGGCCTGCCCGCGCCCTACCGCACCGGACGCTGCCCGCGCCGCGACGCTGGCCTGCCCTGCCGCGGGCGGCAGCCTCGGCGCTGGTGCTCGCCCTTGCCGCCGGCATTGCCCCGGGCGTGCAGGCCAACGGCGCGCCCGCCGCCTCGGGCGCCGCCCCCACCGCCGGCGCAGCGAACCTGCCGGTCGCGTCGTCACCCGGCGGCGCCACGCCGAGAACCCTGCCTCCCGTGCGGCCGACCGACCGCCTGGTCCCCAAGGACTGCCTCTACACCAACTCCACCGCGCACTCGGTGGCGCAGCCCGAGATCTACGAGTCACTGGTGCGCCGCTACGGCGAGGGCTGGACGCACATGCACCACTACTGCAATGCGCTGCGCCAGTTCATCGAGTACAACCGCTTCGGCATCGGCGTGCATCGGCGCAACGAGCTGTCATCGCGGATCATCGGCGAGCTCGACTACGTGATCCGCTGGGCGCCCACCGACTTCGCCCTGCTGCCCATGGTCATGCTCAAGCGGGTCGAGTACCTGATGCACTTCGGCCGGGTCCGCGAGGGCTTCGAAGGGCTCAACGACATGATCGAGATGTTCCCGAAGCAGGCCGAAGCCCATGCGCGCCTGGCCTGGTATCTGCGCCGCGCCGGCCGCCAGTCCGAGGCCGATGAGGTGCTCGGCCGGGCCCGGGGCCTGGTGGCCGATCCGGCCGAGCTCGACGCCGCGGTGCAGCGACTGGCGGCTGCGAACTGATCGATGAGCCAGGCCCGCCGCTCGGTGTCGCTGAGCCTCGCCGACGGCGCGCTCAGCCTCGCGCTGCAGTTCGCCGCCACGGTGGTGGTGGCGCGGCTGGTGGCGCCGGCCGACATTGGCGTGTTCACCCTGGCCGCGCTGGTGCTGGCGATCGCCGGCCGGCTGCGCGATTTCGGCATCGGCGAGTACCTGGTGCAGGCCGCCGATGACTCGCCGCGCCGGGTGCGCGCCGCGCTCGGCCTGAACCTGCTGGTATCGGGCGTGGTGGCGGCGCTGGTCTTCGCGGGCGCGGGCCTGATCGGCGAACTCTATCGCGACCCGCGGGTGGCCGAGGCCATCCGCTGGATGGCAGTGAACCTGCTGGTGGTGCCCTTCGGTGCGGTGTGTCTGGCGAGCGCGCAGCGGCGCATCGACTTCCGCCCGATGTTCATGGCCAGCCTGCTGTCGAACCTCACCCACTTCGCGGTGGCGGTGGGCGGCGCGGTGGCCGGCCTCGGCTTTCGCGCCCTGGTCTGCGCGTCGATCGCCGGCGTGGCGGTGTCGGTGCTGGTGGCGGTGCTCGGGCGGCCGGCCGGCCTGAGCCTCGTGCCGGGCACAGGCGGCTGGCGCGAGATGGCCGGATTCGGCGGACACCTGGCGGGCCTTTCCGTGCTCACCCAGGCAGGTCGCTCGCTCAACGAACTCGCGATCGGCCGGGTGCTGGGCGTGGAGCCGACCGCGCTCTACAGCCGGGCGCAGGGCCTGGTGGAGATGCTGAGCGGGCTCGCCTCGCGGGTGGTCTCGCCGCTGGCGCTCGCGCTCTACGCCGCGGATGCACGGCAGGGCGACCCGCAGGCCGCGCGATTCCTGCAGGTGCAGTCGCTGCTCACCGGCGTGGCCTGGCCCTTCCTGTTTGCGCTCGCGGTGCTGGCCGATCCGGTGGTGGCGCTGCTCTATGGTCCGGTCTGGCGCGAGTCGGCCACGCTGCTGCCGGTGCTGTGCCTGGCGGCCGGCCTGGAGCTGGCCTGCTCCTCATGGCAGGACCTGCTGGTGTCACGCGGCGCGGTCGCCCGGGCGCACCGCCTGCAGGCGGCTGCCCAGCTGCTGCGGCTGCCGGGGCTGGCGCTGATCGGCCCGTGGGGTCTGAACGGCGCGGCCTGGGGGGCCCTGCTCTCGGCCGCGCTGGTGACCGCCCTCGCCATGCGGGCGGTCTCGCGGCATGCAGGCATCCGCGCCGGCGACTGGCTGCGCGCGCTGCGCCCGAGCCTGGTCGCCGGCCTGTGCTGCCTGGCCCTGGCCTGGCCGGTGCTGATCGCAATCCGCGCACAGGCACTCGACGGACCCGGCTGGCTGGCGGTGGCCGCCCCGGTGCTGGCCCTGGGCTGGCTGCTGTCCTTGCGCATGGCCGATCACCCGCTGTGGCCGCAGGTGCGGGCGCTGTGGCTGCGGCGCGGCGCAGGCCCCGGCATCACGGGAGGCACGGCATGACCCCGCCCGAGGTGTCGGTGGTGGTGCCGCTGCACGAGGGCCGCGCGTTCATTGCGCAGACCCTGCGCTCGCTGCTGACGCAGAGCGCCGGCGACATCGAGGTGCTGGTGATCGACGACGGCTCACAAGACGGCGGCGACGCGCTGTGCGCGGCGGCCGATGACCCGAGGGTGAGCCTGGTGCGTCAGCCGCGCCAGGGCGTGGCCGCGGCCCGCAATCACGGCATGCACCTGGCGCGTGGCGCCTTCATCGCCTTCTGCGACCAGGATGATGTCTGGCACCCACGCAAGCTCGAACGCCAGCTCGGTGCGCTGGCGCGCGACCCCGACGCCGGGCTGTGCTGCACGGGCTACCGGTTCTGGCATGCCGGGGCCGACGGTCTTCATGGCGACCCGGCGCTGCTGCTGGCCGATGACGCCGACGCGCGACTCGACCCCGCGCTCTCGGGCTGGGTCTATCACCAGATGCTGCTGGAGTCCTGCGTGCTCACCAGCAGTGCGCTGATCCGCCGCGAACTGGCCGCCGCGCTCGGCGACTGGGACACCGGCCTCGAGTATGGCGAAGACTGGGACTACTGGCTGCGCGCCTCGCGCCTGACCCGCTTCGCCTTCCTGGCCGCGCCGATGGTGGCCTACCGGCAGAGCGCGCGCCAGGGGTCGCGCCAGCCCCGCGACGAGAACTGGTCGGAGCGGGTGCTGCAAAGGGCGATCGCGCGCTGGGGCATGAGCGGGCCCGACGGCCGTCGTCCGGATCCGCAGGCCTTTCGCCGGCGTCGGGCGATCGACTGGCAGGGCCACGGCGCCCAGCACCTGCAGGCCGGCAACCGCTCGGTGGCGCTGCGCGCGCTGTGGCGCGCGGTGCGCCTCGACCCGGTCAACCGCGGGCACTGGCAGCTGATCGCCCGCGCCTGCCTGCCGGCGCCCACGCGCAAATCCAGCCGCTGACCTCGTCGCCCCGAAAGACGCCATGACCGGATCCGCCCGCGACACCATCGCCGTCGTCACCCCCTTCTACCAGCGCCGGCCCGGCCTGCTCGCCAAGGCGCTGCGCTCGGCATTCGAGCAGACGCTCGGCGACCGGGTGCTGCCGATCGTGGTCGACGACGGCTCGTCGGTGCCGGCGCGCGACGAGATCGCCACCCTGCCCGCCGCCTGGCGCGACCGGGTGGTGCTGGTCACGCAGCCCAATGGCGGCGCCGGTGCCGCACGCAATCGTGCGCTCGACCAGGTGCCGCCCGGCACGCCGTTCGTGGCCTTCCTCGATTCGGACGACACCTGGCGCCCGGCGCATCTGGAACGCGCAGTGTGCGCGCTCGGTGAGGCCCATGACGCCTACTTCGCCGACTGGTGGTCTTTCAACCACCCGGATCAGAGCAACTTCACCCGCATCGGCTCGCTGCGGCCCGCCGAGCACGCACCGCTGCCCGGCGTGCCCGGCGCCCATGCGCTCGGCATCAGCCCGCTCGAGCACATCCTTCGGGACGGCGGCGGGGTGATCCAGACGTCCACCGTGGTCTACCGCCACGACCGGCATCCGGCGCTGCGCTTTCGCGCGGAGTTCTACAACGGCCAGGACTTCTTCTTCTGGATGGACCTCGGCGAGCGCGGCGCGCCCTTCGTGTTCTCCACCGAGGCCGATGCCGACAACGGCGAGGGCATCAACATCTACCAGGGAGCGGGCTGGGGCACCGAGCGCTCGCTGCAGCGGCTGCGCAACGAGCTCTTCGTCTGGACCTCGGTGCGCCGCTTCTACCGCCTGACCGACAGCCAGAGGGCGAGCAACCGGCGCACCATCCGCCACCTCCAGGCCAGCGTGGTGCGCGACGTGCTGCACCGCCTGCGACGCCGCCAGCCGGTGAGGATCGCGCTGCTGCGCGACATCGTCGGCATGGACCCGACCATCCTCGGACTGGCTCCCTGGGTGCCGATGCGCGTGCTGCTCGACCGCGGCCGCACGGCGCTCGGGCGCAGCGTCGGCAGCCGGGGGGCGTGACGATGCGCCCGACCGTCCTGCTGCCCCACGGCATCGCGCGCAACCGCTATGTCGACGAGCTCGCGCAGGCCTGGCACAGCCTCGGATTCGAGCTCGTGCAGGGTCCGCAGACCCTGTTCGAGACGCAGCATCGCCCGGCGCTGATCCATCTGCAGTGGCCCGAAGAGCTGTATCGCTGGCATGGCAGCGGCTCGCCCCTGCTGCGAGCGCGCGCCTTCGTGGACCGGCTCGATGCGCTCAAGGCTGGCGGTGCTCGCCTGGCCTGGACGGTCCACAACCTCGCGCCCCACGACCATCCCGACGACCCGCTCGACCACGAGGTCTACCAGGCGGTCATCGACCGGGCCGATCTCATCGTCCATCACGGCGAGGCATCGCGCACGCTGCTGCGTCAGTGCCATGCGGTGGGCGAGGTCCGCGAGATCGTCCTGCCGCACGGCCACTTCGGCGGCTACCCGCAAGGCGGCGATCGCGCCGCCACCCGCGCCCGCCTGCGCCTGCCCGCAGACGCCACGGTGTTCCTGCACTTCGGCCTGATCCGCGGCTACAAGGGACTGGACCTGCTGCTCGACGCCTATCGCGCCGCGCGCGTGCCGCGCAAGCGGCTGGTGATCGCCGGCACCTGGGCGATCGCGGCGCAAGGACAGTCCCTGGGTGAACGGCTGCGCATGGCCTGGATCCGGCGCTGGGCGCGCACGATCCGCTGCGAGTTCCGGCATGTGGCCGACGACGAGATCCGCGACTTCATGGCGGCGGCCGATGCGGTGGTGCTCGCCCACCGCCAGGTGCTCAACTCGGGCGTGGCCGTGCTGGGCATGAGCTTCGGCAAGCTCGTGGTCGGCCCCGACACCGGCTGCGTGGGTCCGCTGCTCGCCGAAGGCGTCAACGAACGCTACCCGGCAGGCGACACCGCCGGTCTGGCGCGGGCGATGGAGCGGGCCGCCGATCCGGCCCGCATCACGGCCGCGCGGGTCAACGCCACCATCGCCCGGGGCTGGGACTGGCAACGCAACGCCGCGGCCATCATCGCCGCGCTCGGCATGCCGGTGCCCGATCGGCAATCGGTCCTTGTGGAGGTGTCATGAGCCTGCCCGTCTGGCTTCGTCCCCTGGTGCCGCAGGCCCTGCGCCGATGGCGCAGGCGCGAAGCGGTGAAGTCCGCGCTGCTCGAGGCGGTGAGCTCGACCCAGCCGCGCGAATGCCCGATCTGCGGCCACCGCGGCCTGTTCACGCACTTCGGCCGACCGCCGCGCATCGATGCGGCCTGCACCGGCTGCGGCTCGCTCGAGCGTCACCGGCTCTTCTGGCTGTGGTTCGGCGGCAACCCGGCGCAGCTCCCCGGCCCGGTGCTGCACTTCGCGCCCGAGCGGGTGCTCGAGCGCCGGCTGCGGCCGCTGCTGCCCGACTACCGCAGCGCCGATCTGTTCGAAGCCGCCGATCTGCGGATCGACATCGAGCGAACCGGCCTGCCCGACGGTGCCTTCGGCGCAATCATCTGCAACCATGTGCTCGAACATGTCGACGACAGCCTCGCGATGGCGGAGCTGCACCGCATCCTCGCGCCGGGAGGGCGGCTGGTGTGTTCGGTGCCGATCGTCGAGGGCTGGGCGCGGACCTACGAGGATGCGTCGATCCGCAGCCGCGAGGCGCGCGCGCTGCACTTCGGCCGCTTCGACCATGTCCGCTGGTACGGGCAGGACTTCCGCGATCGCCTGCGGGCCGCCGGATTCGCCCGCATCGACGAGATCACCGCCGAAGGCCCGGCCGTGATCACGCACGCGCTGATGCCCGGCGAGAAGGTCTTCGTCTGCCATCGCGAGGCCTCCCCGACGGGAGCGCCCGCTTGATCGGCAAGCTGCCGCGCGCCACGCTGTTCTCGGTAGGCGAGCGCCTGATCGCTTTCGTGCTGCAGTTCGGCGCGACGGTGGTGATCGCCCGTCTGCTCTCGCCTGCCGAGGTCGGCGTGTTCTCGCTGGCCGCAAGCCTGGTGGCGATCGGCCATGTCTTCCGGCAGTTCGGCGTGGGCGACTTCCTGGTCCAGGAGCGCGCGCTCGACCGCGATCTGCTGCGCGCCGCCTACGGCATGACGCTCGCGGTGTCCTGGGCGATCGCGGCGCTGCTGCTGGTTGCCGCCGCGCCGCTGGCCATGCTCTATCGCGAGCCCGCCGTCGCGCAGGTGCTGCAGGTGATGGCGCTCAGCTTCCTGCTGATGCCGATCGGCTCGATCTGCTCGACCATGCTGGTGCGCGAGCTCTCCTTCGGACGGCTGGCCGCGGTGCAGACCGCGAGCACCGCGGTGGCCGCGGCCACCAGCGTGGCGCTGGCCTGGGCGGGATGGTCGTCGCTGAGCCTCGCCTGGGGCGCGGTGGCGGGCAACGCGGTTACCCTGGTGCTGTTCGCGCTGCTGCGTCCGGCCGAGTTCTTCATGTGGCCAAGGCTGGGCGAGTTGCGGCGCATCCTGCGCTTCGGCACGCCGATGACCGGCAGTTATCTCTCCGAGCAGCTCGCGGCGCGGGTGCCCGATCTGCTGATGCCGCGCAGCCTCGGCTTCGAGGCGCTCGGCCTGTTCAGCCGCGGCCAGAGTCTTGCGCTCACCGCCCATGATGTCCTGGTCACCGGCTTCGTGCGGGTGGCCCGGCCGGTATTCGCCGCCGGCGAGCGCGAGCCGGCCGCGCTGCGCGAGACCTACCTCGCCTTCCTCACCCGCCTGGCCGCGCCGCCGCTGGCGGCCTTCCTGTTCATGGCGATCTTCGCCGAGCCTCTGGTGCGGGTGCTCTTCGGCGCGACCTGGCTGCCAAGTGCGCCGGTGCTGACGGTCACCGCGGTGAGTCTGGCGCTGGCCGTCCCCTGGTACCTCGCACCCGGTCTGCTGATCGGCACCGGGCGGGCAGGGCCGATGCTGCGGGTGGCGCTCGTGCGGCTGCTCGCCGCCGGCCTGGCCGTGGCGGTGGGCGTGCAGATCGGCCTGATGGCCACCGCCCTGCTGCTCGCGCTGGCGAGTCTGCTGCACCTGACCGCCTACCAGCGCGCACTGCGCGCGGCCACGGGCATCAGACTGGGCGATCTGGCGCGAGCCTGTGCACCCTCGCTGCGGGTGATCGGACCGGCGCTCGCCGTGGCCGCGCTCGCCCGGCTGATGCCCGCCGACACCGCCTGGCAGGCGCTGCTCTCGGTAGGCGCGGGACTGGGCCTGCTCACCGGCATGAGCGTCTCGCTGGCGATCCTCACCCGCCATCCGCTGGCCATGGCCCTGGGCCGGCTCGGCGGCCTGCACCAGCCGGCGGAAAGCCGCTGAGCACGCCATGAGCCGCCTCACCATCGGTGTGCCCGCCTACAACAACGCCCGCACGCTGGCGCAGGCGGTCGGCTCATTGCTCGCGCAGGACCATGCCGACCTGCGCGTGCTGATCTCCGACGACGGCTCGCGCGACGACACCGAGGCGGTCGGCCGGGCGCTGGCCGCCACCGACGACCGGGTAACCTACACCCGCCAGCCGGTGAACCTGCGCTACGGGAATTTCGGCTGGCTGCTGGCCCGGGCCGACACCGAGTTCTTCATGTGGGCCGCCGGTGACGACCGCTGGCTGCCCGGCTTTGCCAGCGCCTGCCTGGCCGAGCTGCGCGCCCACCCCGGTCTGGTCGGCGCGGTGAGCCAGGTGGCTTTCGAGCGCGAGGGCCGGGCGATCGGCCTGGCCACCGGCACCGCCGAGCTCACCGGCACGCCAGCGGCCAACCTGCGGCGATTCTTCGCCGCCCCGGGCGACAACAGCCGCATGTACGGGGTGTTCCGCACCGCGGTCGCGCGGCGCGCCTTTCCGTCGCGCAGCTTTCACGCCTGGGACTGGGGATTCTCGGCGGCCACGCTCTGCGAGGGCGGCCACGCCGAGGTGCCCGCGGTGCTCATGGTGCGCGACAAGACCCCCACCGCACGCTATGTGGAGATGGTGCGCGAAGACGCCACCTCGCGTCTGGAGCGGCTGCTGCCGGTGGGCGCGATGAGCCGCTGGCTGCTGTCGCTGCCGCGCTTTCCGCGCGAGCCGGCAGTGCGCGCGGCGCTGCTCGCGCTCAACCTTGAAAAACACCTGGAGTACAGCGCGCGCTTCCATCCCGGCTGGGCGCGCCTGGCCCGCCCGGTGCTCGGCCGCGCCCAGACGCGGCTGCGGGCCTGAGGCCGACGCGCCAGTCGCGGTCGGGGCGGTCGCCGGCGCCGGTCAGTCCAGCGGACAGTTCGCCGACTGCAGCGTGAGCGGGCGCGCAGGCCCGACCATGCCCGGCGGCAGCGGCGCTCGCTCGAAGCGCGCCTCGCAGCCATTGCCGAAGCGCACCCGCTGCTCGCTCAGGTCGATGCCCTCCAGCGAGGCGATCACCCGGTGATGCGCCTTCACGAAGGCGACCAGCGCATCGAGGTCCCTGGCGTTCTGGTACTGCGGCGGCAGCGCCGCACTCACCGGGTCGGCGGCGAGCGGCAGGCAGAGCAGCAGGCCGGCGACGAACCCTTCACGGCGGATCCTCATGCGGCATTCCTTTCCTCATCGACCCGGCGCAGCAGGAAGCAGGCCTGGTCGCCCTCCAGCGCGGCATTGAGCTGCTCGGCCTGCGCCGCCCAGTCGTGTACCTGCGCAGGCGAGAAGGGCGAGGCGAGCGGATCGCGCTGCCAGGACCGCGGGGAGTTCAGCGCGATGCCCAGACGATACTGCTCACTGCCCCAGAACTGGAAGGCGCCGGAATCGCAACGCACCGACAGCGGCTCGAAGCCGGCGCCGGCTGCCGCGCGCAGGAAGGCCTCGCGCGGAAAGAGAAAGCGGTGTCGCGGCGCATCGAGCTGGACCCAGTCCTCGCGGTAGCGTCGCCAGGCCTCGCCAAGCACCGGGATGCGCACCAGCAGGCGGCCACCCGGCGCGAGAAGACGATGCGCCGCGCGCAGCGCCGCCACCGGCTCGGGCATGTGCTCGAGGGAGTGGTGGAACATCACCAGGTCGAAGCGGCCGGACACGGCGGGCAATTCGCCACGGCGGATGAACACGCCGCCCGGGTGGCGGATGTCGCCGGCCAGGAAGGCATCGACGCCCTCGAGCCGCTCGAAGCCATAGGAGGCGAGCTGCAGCAGGTGGGCACCGGCACCGCAGCCGACGTCAAGCACCCGGACATCGCGACGCAGACCGAGACGCGCGCCCTCGCCCTCCAGCCAGGCCGGGAAGTCCTCGGTCAGCCAGGGTCGCCAGCGACGCGCCAGCCGCGCCGCGCGCCCGCCGCGCAGCATCGCCGCGCCGACCCAGCGCCGGGCCAGCCGGGTGCGCCAGGGCTCGGCGGCGATGCGCGCCGCGAGCGCATCGACCTCGTAGGAGTAGTAGCCCGAGGGGTAGTAGCGGTCGAAGGACGCGGGCGGATCGATCAGCTGCACGGTGCCGCAGTCCGCACAGGCCGCGTAGCGGAAGGCATCGCCCAGACCGAGGTGCTGCTCGCGGGCGATGAAAGCCTCGCCCATCGGCCCGGCACAGACGCCGCAGACCCCGAGGGCCGGCTCAGCGGGGACCATGCATCCTCCGGGTCATGGCCACCGGCATGGGGCTGACCGGACGGCGAATGCCAGGCCTGGCCTGTACGACGGCCGGGGCGGACGCCGGCGCACCCACCGGCAGGGCGGCCAGCGCGAAAGCCACCGCCGCAAGGTAGAACGGGAAGTCCCAGTAGCCGATGTTCACGAAGGCCCCCCCCACCAGGAAGCCGGCGAGCGAGACCTGGATCATCGCCGCGAGCGCCACCCGTGCGCCGCCCGCCGGATCGGCGCGGTGGCGGCGGATCGCCGCACGCAGCGCCAGCCAGACCCCGCCCCAGAAGGCGAGGAAGAGCACGAGGCCAGGCCAGCCGTGCTCGCCCAGCGCCTGGAAGTAGATGCTGTGCGCGCTCTTCACATCGGTGGGATCGGGAGCATAGGCGGCAAAGGCCCGCACACCGGCATAGTCGAAGCCGCCGCCGGTCAGGCGCGCATCGGCGATGCGCAGCGCGGTCTGCCAGGCGTTGAAGCGGCCGTAGGCCGACTTGTCGCGCTCGTAGTTGCCGATGCTGGCCATGCGGTCCCAGAAGTGCTCCGGCATGAACATCACCGCGAGCACCGCGCCGATCAGGAACACCATCGCGAAAGCCACCTTGCGCTCGCTCTTGACGATCAGCAGCAGCCCCATGGCCACCAGTGCCAGCAGCGCGCCGCGCGAGTGCGTGCCCAGGATGGCCACGATCACCAGGCCGATCGCACCGACCAGGGCAGCACGCGCCCAGATTGCCGGATAGACCTTCAGCATCCAGACCATCAGCGGCACGGTCATGGTGAGCGCCACCGCGAGCTGGTTGTTGTCCTCGATCACGCTGCCCGGCGGGCCCCAGACCCGGAAGTTGCCACCACCGAGCACGGTGAACAGGCCGCCCTTGATGCCGAAGAAGGCCACCGACAGCACGGCCACGCTGAGGAAGATGCGCACCCGCCGCTCGGTGGTGAGCACGCTCAGGGTGGCGATCGCCATGAGATAGATCTTGAGCACCTCGACGATGCGCACCGACGCACGAGCGGGCTCCAGCGCCATCAGCGAGGTGACCGCCATCCAGGCAAGGAAGGCAATGAGGATGCGAAAGCGCGCCACCGAGGCAAGCAGGCGTCGGTCGCGCTCCCAGGCGAGCGAGACCAGCGCGACGATGCCGTAGACCTGTGCCCACGGAAAGTCATACGCGAAGCCCCAGGACAGCCGGTGCGGATTCATCAGACCCAGCCAGGCATAGACGCAGATGCCGAAGAAGGGAAAGCGCAGCGCCACCGGCAGGCCACCCAGCAGCAGCAGCATCAGGACGATGTCGCGGATCGCCATCGCTCAGGCAGCCAGTGGACGGGTGAGGAGATTGCCCCAGGCGCGCGCCTGGAAGCGCAGCCGTGACCGGTCCCAGGGCGTGAAGCGCGGCAGCGCCAGCGCCGGGCTGCGGCGGTCGGCGGCACCCGGGTCGGTGCTGAACGCATAGGCGAATCCCGCGCGTCGCACCATGCTCATGTGCGGGGCCTGCCAGTCCGGCCCGAAACGCCCGTTCGGGTAGGCGAAGAGCGCCGGCGACTCGCCGCTGATTGCGCGCAGGTCATCGAAGCCGCCGGCGATCTCTTCCTGGGCCTGCCCCGGCTCCAGCATCGCAAGGATGGGATGGTGTCGGGTGTGGCCGCCCAGGGTCATGCCGGCAGCCTGCAGGCCGGCCACCTGCGCGGCGTCCATCATCGGGCTGCGCGTGGCGCCAGCGCCAAGACAGTCCTCCAGGCGCGCCACCGCGGCCTCGCGCCGCGGCGCGGGCAGGTGCTTGATCGCCGAGATCAGACGCGCGATGGCCTCGCGTCGCGCCGGCAGTCCGTCGAGCGGCAGCGCCGGCGCAGCGTCGAGCCCGATCGCCGCTGGCACGATCTCAGCCGCACGGGTGGCGCGCAGCGCCTCGATGATCCGGTCGTTGAACATGACCCGCCCCTCGAGGAAGCCGGTGGCCACGAAGAAGGCCGCGGGCCAGCCGCGCCGATGCAGGATCGGCGCGACCAGTTCGGCGTTGTCGCGGTAGCCATCGTCGAAGGTGAGGATCGCCGCGCGCGCCGGCAGGCCGCCGGCGACCAGCCGCTCGCAGGCGAGCCGAGGATCGAGCACCCGGAACTGCGCGCCGATCCAGTCGAGCGACTGCTCGAAGCCGGCGACATCGGGCAGCTCGGGCTGCAGCGGGTCGGGCTCGGGCAGCACCCGATGGAAGATGAAGGCGGTGAGCCGCGCCCGCGGGCCGGCCGGCGAGGCAAGCGAGGTGACCAGTCGCAGCATGGCGGTTCAGCCCAGCGCCGGCTCGGGCGCCGGTCGGGTGACCATGCCCTCGGTGCCCGCCTGTGCGCGCAGCCACAGCTCCAGGGTCATCATCACCCACACCAGCGTGCCGTAGTAGCCGGCATGGCCCAGCCGCACCGCGCGGTGCACCTCGTGGCCGAAGCCCGCGCGCAGCACACCGCGGTCCTCCAGCCCGAGCAGGGCATCGATCGCACGCTCCGACAGCCGGGGCTGGCCGAGCAGCC
This sequence comes from Quisquiliibacterium sp., assembly GCF_982640115.1. Classification (NCBI taxonomy): domain Bacteria; kingdom Pseudomonadati; phylum Pseudomonadota; class Betaproteobacteria; order Burkholderiales; family Burkholderiaceae; genus Quisquiliibacterium; species Quisquiliibacterium sp. The sequence continues at coordinate 21,513 of NZ_CEXFHW010000033.1, forward strand.
ATTCGCCGAAGGGCATGCCGAATCCATGCTTGGGCTTGTCGAGGATCTCGTCGGGCAGGAAGCCGCGCAGCGCCTGGCGGAAGAAGTGGCGCAACTGGCGACGCTTGAGCTTCTCGCCCGGAGCCAGCCGCAGCGAGTGCGCCGCCACGGGCTCGGTGAGCATCGGAAAGGCCACCTCCACGCCCGCCGCGTGGCACATGCGGGTGACCTTGGGCAGATCGTTGTCGCCGAGGGTGAACTTGAAATCGTAGGCAAGCAGCCGATTGAGCTGCGTGCCGGCCTGACTGCGCGACCAGACCTCGCGCTCGAGCGTGAGCGGCTGGAAACCCGCGGCAAGCACCAGATCGCCGAGCACCGCATCGGCCCCGAAGAGGTTGAGCAGGTTGTAGCGTGCCCCCAGACGGTCGGGCAGCGGCAGGCGGGCCTGCTCGACATAGCTGCGCGCCTTGCGCACCGGCCAGGCCTGCATCAGCCCGAGCGGCCCGAAGAGCAGCGGCTCGAGCAGGTGGCGGCGTGCCCCGGCCGGCAGCCGCTCGTAGAGCGAGAACAGCCACTGCGTGGCATAGCGCTCGTTGCCGCCATAGAGCTCGTCGCCACCGTCACCGCCGAGCAGGCGCATGACGCCGGCCTGCCGCGCGATCTGCGCGCAGACCAGTGTCGGCACGGCCGAGGCATTGCCGAAGGGCTGCTCGCTGGCACGGGCCAGGCGGTCGATCGCGGCCTCGGTTTCGGCCACGCTGAGCACATGCTCGGTGTGGTCGGTGCCGAAGTGCGCGGCCGCAAGCCGCGAGTAGCGCCGCTCGTCATAGGCGGAGACATCGAAGCCGATCGCGAAGGTCTTCACCGGCTCGCCGCGCACCTCGCAGGCCAGACCGGCGATGGTCGAGCTGTCGGTGCCGCCCGACAGGAAGCAGCCCAGCCGGCCGCGCGGCACATCGGCCGTGCACTCGGCCACGCCCTCGCGCAGCGCGCTGAGAAAGGCCTGGCGCTCACGCACGAAGTCGAAGGGTTCTTCCTCCTGGAAGCTCGGCTGCCAGTGGGTGAGCACCCGCGCCGAGCCGCGCTCGATCACCAGCATCTGGCCGATGTCGAGACGCGACACCGACCGATGGATCGACAGCGGCGCGGGGATGACATGGAAATGCGCATAGGCATGCAGCGCGGCCGGGTCGAGCTCCACCGGCAGGCCGAGCAGCGCGCACACCCGGGCCGGCCGGCTGGCCAGCGCCACACGGCTGCCACGTCGGCCCCAGTAGAGCGGCAGGCTGCCAAAGCGGTCGACCAGCGCCACGCCGCGACGCTCGCGAGGATCCCAAAGCAGCGCAGCATGCTCGCCAGAGATCTGCCCGGGCAGCGCCTCGCCGTGGCGCCGCCACGCCGCCAGCAGCGCTGCGCCCTCGCCGCGGATGCGGGCCAGACCGGCAAGCTCGGGCTCGCGAAAGCGCAGCCGGCCGAAGCCGGCCACCCGCAGGCCTTCGCCGCCTGGCTCCTCATGGCTGAAGGACTGCAGCCCCCCCGTCGAGAAACGGGCGGGCGTTCCGGTGTCGAGGCAGGCTTCCAGCCAGGGCATCGACATGCCCGCACCGTTCATACCAGCACCTCGCGCGCCGGCGGATGGGAGAGGAAGGCGGCCGGGCTCGCGCTCGGGCCGTAGGCGCCGGAGCGGAACACCGCCACCAGATCGCCCGGTCCGGCGCTGGGCAGCGCCATGCGATCGGCGAGCAGGTCGAGCGGGGTGCACAGCGGCCCGACCACGCTCTGCACCTCGGTATGCGCGGCGTCGAGGCGGTTGGCGATGGCCACCGGGTAGTTCTTGCGCAGCACCTGGCCGAAGTTGCCGGAGGCGGCCAGGTGGTGGTGCAGGCCGCCGTCGGTCACCAGAAAGACCTGGCCATGCGAGACCTTGCGATCGAGCACCCGGCAGACATAGACGCCGGCCTCGGCCACCAGGTAGCGACCGAGCTCGAGCACCAGCGGCACCCCGAGCGCATCGCGGGCCCGCGCGACCAGCGCGCTCAGCGCCTCGCCGATCGGGGCGAGCTCGAGCGGCTTCTCGCCGGGGAAATAGGGCACGCCGAAACCACCGCCGAGATTGAGCCAGTCCATGCCGTCAGGCGCGCCGGCGCACAGCCGCTCGGCCAGCGCCACAACGCGCTGCTGCGACTCGATCAGCGCGGCCGCGTTCAGGTTCTGCGAGCCGCTGTAGACATGCAGGCCGCGCAGGCGCAGGCCGGCCGCGCGAATGCGGGCGATGGCCGCGGGCACGCGCTCCTCGTCGATGCCGAAGGGACGCGGTCCGCCGCCCATGCGCATGCCGGCTGCCTTCAGCTCGAAGGCGGGGTTCACCCGCAGCGCGAGCTGCGGCGCAAGGCCCAGGCGCTCGCCGGCCGCCAGGGCCTGATCGAGCTGACTCTCGGACTCGAGGTTGAGCGTGACGCCGGCGGCCACGGCCTGCGCGATCTCGGCCGCGGTCTTGCCGGGGCCGGCAAAGCTGATGCTGGCCGGATCGGTGCCGGTGTCGAGCGCGGTGCGCAGCTCGGCAGCCGAGGCCACATCGAGGCCGTCGACCAGGCCGGCGAGCAGGTGCACCACCGCCGGCATGGGGTTGGCCTTGATCGCGTAGTGCAGGTGCAGCGCCGCGGGCAGCGCGCCGCGCAGGGCGGCCACCCGGTCGATGATGGCGCGGCGGTGGTAGGCGTAGAAGGGCGTGCCCCCCACCCGCTCGACCAGGCGCGACACCGGCAGCGCGCCGATGGCGAGCTCCGCGCCGAGGCGCTGGAAGGCGTCGACCGTGGCGTGCTGGGCGAAGACGATGCCGCTCATGCCGCCTGCGCGAACAGGCCGGCGCGCTGCTCGCCGAGCAACCGGCGATCGATCTTGCCGTTGCCATTGCGTGGCAGGGACTCGGCCTGCCAGTCGATCTGCGCCGGCACCATGTAGGCCGGCAACGCATCCCGGCAGACCTGGATCAGCGCCGCAGCATCCGGCGCCAGCCCCGAGGCGGGCTGCGCCACCACCACCACCGCCTGGCCGAGCACCGGATGGTCCACGCCGAAGGCGGCGGCCTCGGCGACCAGACCGCTGCGGTAGAGCACCTCCTCGATCTCGGTGGGGCTCACCCGGTAGCCCGAGGTCTTGATCATCTCGTCACGACGGCCGACGAAGTACAGGAAGCCGTCCTCGTCGCGGCGCACGGTGTCGCCCGACCAGACCGCCATCTCGGGCAGCACCAGTTCAGGATGCTGGCCGGGCAGTGGCCGGAAGCGCTCGGCGGTGCGCGCCGGATCGTTCCAGTAGCCCATCGCGACCAGCGCACCGCGGTGCACCAGCTCACCGGGCTCATGGGGCGCGCACTCGCTGCCGTCCTCGCGCACCACCCGGATCTCGGCGTTGGGGATGGCCTTGCCGATGGAGTCCGGTCGGCGGTCGACCTCGGCCGGGGGCAGATAGGTGGAGCGGAAGGCCTCGGTGAGACCGTACATGAGGAAAGGCTCGGCAGCGGGCATGCGCGCACGCAGCGCGGCCAGGGTCGTGCCAGGCATGGCGCCGCCCGAGTTGGTGAAGTAGCGCAGGTGGGCCGCCGACTCGGTCGACCAGGGCAGCGCGGCCAGCTGGATCCACAGCGGCGGCACCGCGGCCAGCCCGGTGATGCGTTCGCGGCCGAGCGTCCGCAGCAGGTCGCCCGGCAGCAGGTAGTTGTGCAGCACCACCGAGGCGCCGGTGGCAAACGCGGTGGTGAGCTGCGACAGGCCGTAATCGAAGGACAGCGGCAGCACCGCGAGCAGCCGGTCGTGCGGCCCGTTGCCCAGATACGCCGCGACGCTGCGCGCGCCGGCCACCAGGTTGCGGTGCGAGAGCACCACGCCCTTGGGTCGGCCGGTGCTGCCAGAGGTGTACAGGATGGCCGCCATGTCGGCATCGATCACACGATGCGGCGCGCCGGGCGGGTGCGAGAGGAACGCGGTCAGGGCGAGCACCACCGGCGCGCGGTCGGGCCCGGTCTCGGCTGGTGCAATCTCGGCTGGCGCAAGCTCGGCCGCCGCGGCGCCGGTGAGCACCACCATGCGCAGATCGGGCAGACCGGCCAGCCGCGCGCGCAGCGAGCGCCAGCGCTCGGCGGTGGTGACCAGCAGCCGGACATTGCAGTCGGCCAGCACATGCTCGGCCTGCTCGGCACGCAGCACCGGATTCACCGGCACGAACACCGCGCCGGCCGCGGCCGCGCCAAAGAGCGCCACCACCGTCTCCTGGCGCTTGTCGAGCCACACCGCCACCCGCTCGTGGCGCTGCACACCCACGCCGCTCAGCGCGCCCGCAAACCCGCGCACTGCCGCGGCCAGACCGGCGTAGTCGAGCTCGCGCCGGCCGCAGGTGAGGGCAGGGGCGCCGGGCAGGCGTTGCGCAGTGGCGAAGAGCAGTTCGTGAAGGAGCTCGGACATCGGGAGGCAGGCGGACCGGGTCGGCGGACTCTAGCGCAGCGCTTCGGCGCCGCGAGTTGCATTTCTCACGGCCCGGCGTTGCCAACGGCACTGTGGCTGATCGAAGCGACGGCCGGTTGATCCGGCGCAATGCCCGGCGATCCGGCACTTGGCCTACTGGCCGCCCATCCCTCGCGCGACCGGCAGCCCATGAACACCCGGGTCTTCCTCACCATCGACACCGAATTCACCATCGGCGGCGCGTTCCGCGACCCGGACCGGCGCCGCCCGGTGGGCGCGCGCAGCGTGCGCTGCCCCACGCGGGAGGGCCAGGCCGGGCTGGGCTTCGTGCTCGACACCCTCGAGGACCACGGTCTGCGCGCCACCTTCTTCATCGAGACCCTGCAGACCGCCTGGTTCGGCGACGGGCCGATGGGTGCGATCGCCGCCGAGATCGCCGCCCGTGGACATGACGCCCAGCTCCACCTGCATCCGGTGTGGACCTGGTTCGATGCGCCGGCCTGGCGCGCGCGCCTGGCCGATGGCCGCCCGAACGACGACGCCGACGGCCGCTCGCCGGCCGAGCTGATCGCCTGGATCCGGCGCGGTCAGGCGGCCTTTGCACGCTGGGGACTGCCGCCGCCGGTGGCGCTGCGCACCGGCAACCTGCGGGCCGATCGCTCGGTCTATCAGGCGATGGCGGCCTGCGGGCTGAGCATCGCATCCAATGTCGGGCGCGGGCTGTTCGAGCCGCGTGACCCGGCGCTGCGGCTCGATGCCGGGATCCACCGGATCGGCGGCGTGCTCGAGTTGCCGGTGCTCAGCTATGCCGAGCACGCCCTGCCCGGACGGCCGCGCGCCAAGTGCCTGACCGTGGCCGGCGCCTCCTTCGCCGAGACCCGGTTCCTGCTCGAGCGCGCCCACCAGGCGGGCGCGCCGGCGGTGGTGCTGCTCACCCACTGCCACGAGTTCGCGCGCGGCGACCCGGCCGGCGAGCTGCGCCCGAACCCTACCAGCCAGCGCCGCCTGCGCGCCCTGTGCCGCTACCTGGCCACCGCGCGGCGCCGCTTCCGGGTGGGAACCCTGGGCGAACTCGCCGGCGATCGACCGGTGCCCGCCGCGGCGGCAGCCCTGTCGGTGCCGGCGCGACTGGCCTGGCCCCGCATGATCGCGAACCGGCTGGCCGACATCGGATGCCCGGGATGCTGAGGCGGGTGACCCTCGACACCGGGTCGGACGCGCGGGTGGCCGAGATGCGCTCAGGCGACAGCACCCGGCCGGCCCGCGCGGTGCTGCTGCTGGGCATCGACACGCCGATCGGGCTGGCCCTGGTGCGCGAGCTCGCCGGCCATGGCGTGGCGGTGCACGGCATCGCCCGCTCGTCGCGCGCGGTGGGCCTGCACGCCCGCGGCCTGGCCTCGGGACACTGCCACGGCGCGCGTGACCCGGCATTGCTGGCGCTGCTGCGCGAACTCGCCACGCGACACGGCGCGCGACACTGCTTCGCGGTGTCCGAGAGCGACATCGCCTGGCTGAACCGTCACCGCGAGGCCCTGCCCGGGATCACGCTGATGATGGCCGACGAGCCTCGCCTTGCGCGTGTGCTCGACAAGGCCTCGGTGTACCGCACCGCCGCGGCGCTGGGCATCGCGGTGCCACAGAGCTGGCCCGTGGCCGATGCCCAGGCCGCGCAACGCGTGCCCGCCCTGGCGCGCTACCCGGTGGTGGTGAAATGGGCCGACCCCAACCGGGTGGCCGACCGACTGCATGCGCTGCGCCTGCCGCTGGAGAAGGCGCGCTACTGCCACGACACGGCCTCGCTCGCCGCGCTGCTGGCGCGGTATGCGCCGGTGGGTGAATACCCCCTGGTGCAGGCGCAGGTGCCGGGCGAGGGCATCGGCCAGATGCTGCTGATGCACGAGGGCCGCGCCGTGCTGCGCTTCGAGCATCGGCGCCTTCGGGAATGGCCGCCAGAAGACGGCATACG
>NZ_CEXFHW010000034.1:0-26556 GCF_982640115.1 Quisquiliibacterium sp.
GGGTGCCTGGCTGACCGCGCCGCTGCCGCCCGGCAGCTGGCTGGGCGTGCTCGGCGGCGGCCAGCTCGGCCGCATGTTCTGCGCGGCCGCGCAGGCCATGGGCTACCGGGTGTGCGTGCTCGACCCCGACCCGGCCAGCCCCGCCGGCGCCGTGGCCGACCGCCATCTGCGCGCCGGCTACCTCGACGCATCGGCGCTCGACGAGCTGGCCGCGCTGTGCGGCGCGGTCACCACCGAGTTCGAGAATGTGCCTGCGGCGGCGCTCGAACGCCTCGCGCAGCGCCGCCCCGTGGCCCCGGCTGCGGCCTGCGTGGCAGTGGCCCAGGACCGCATCGCCGAGAAGACCTTCGCCACCGGCTGCGGCCTGCCGGTGGCGCCCTGGATCGCGGTCCGCCGCGAAGCCGATCTGGCCGAGGCCGGTCCGGCCTGCTTTCCCGGCATCCTGAAGGCCGCGCGCCTGGGCTATGACGGCAAGGGTCAGGCCCGGGTGGCCGATCGGGAGCAGGCGCGCGCGGCCTTTGCCGCGATGGGCGGGGTGCCCTGCGTGCTCGAGCGCCAGCTCGCCCTCGCCCTCGAGCTCTCGGTGCTGGTCGCCCGTGGCTTCGACGGCCGCTGCACGGTGTTTCCGGTGGCCGAAAACGAGCACCGCAACGGCATCCTGGCGCGCAGCATCGTGCCGGCCCGGGTGCCCGAGGCGGTGGCCGCGCAGGCGATCGAGGCCGCCGGCCGGCTCGCGCAGGCCCTGGGCTATGTCGGCGTGCTCTGCGTGGAGTTCTTCCTGCTGGCCGACGGCAGCCTGGTGGTCAACGAGATGGCGCCGCGGCCGCACAACTCCGGGCACTGGTCGATCGATGCCTGCGTGAGCAGCCAGTTCGAGCAGCAGGCCCGGGTGCTGGCCGGCTGGCCGGCGGGCGGCACCCGGCAGCTCGCGCCGGCGGTCATGCTCAACCTGCTCGGCGATCTCTGGTTCCCGCAGCCGGGCGGCCCGGCGCGCGAACCCGACTGGGCTCGGGTGCTGGCCCAGCCCGAGGCCAAGCTGCATCTCTACGGCAAGCATGAGCCACGCCCCGGTCGCAAGATGGGCCACATCACGGTCATGGCCGACACCGCCGAGGCGGCGTGGTCGCTTGCCCTGCGCCTGGAGCGCGAGCTCGGGCCCGGCGCCGGCGCGGCGGGCCACTGAACCCGCCACCGCCGTCATGCCGATCCTGCCCGCCGAGCCCGCGGTCATCGAGCGCGCCGCGCAGATGCTGCACGAGGGCGGTGTGGTGGCCCTGCCCACCGAGACCGTGTACGGCCTGGGCGCCGATGCCGGCAGCCCCGAGGGCGTGGCGCAGGTCTACCGCATCAAGGGCCGGCCGACCGATCACCCGCTGATCGTGCATGTGCTCGACATCGCACAGGCCGGCTTCTGGGCGCTGCCCGATCCTCGCGCCGAGGCGCTGGCCCGGGCGTTCTGGCCCGGGCCGCTCACCCTGATCCTGCGCCGCGCGCCAGGCGCGCCGGCGGCGGCCTGCGGTGGTGAGTCCACCATCGGTCTGCGCGCGCCTTCGCATCCGGTGGCGCGCGCGCTGCTGGTGGCGCTGCGCGCGCTGGGCGGGCAGGGCATCGCCGCGCCCTCGGCCAACCGCTTCGGGCGGGTGAGCCCCACCCGCGCCGCCCATGTGCAAGCCGACCTTGGCGACGAGGTGCCGCTGATCATCGACGGCGGCGAGTGCGTGGTGGGTCTGGAGTCCACCATCGTCGATCTGTCCCGGCCGCAGGCCGCGCTGCTGCGGCCCGGCGGCATCGATGCCGCCGCCATCGCAGCGGTGCTCGGTGCGCCCCTGCGCGCCCGCGACGCGCAGGCGCCGCGGGCTTCGGGCACGCTGGCCGCGCACTATGCGCCGCGCACGCCGCTCGAGCTGGTCGCGCCGGCCGCGCTCGCGCAGCGGGTGGCGATGCTTGCCGCGCAGGGCGTGGCGGTGGCGGTGTGGTCGCGCGAGCCGCAGGCCGGCGCGCGCTGGCGCGGTGCTCCCGACGAGCCGGCCGCCTACGGCCACGAGCTCTACGACGCGCTGCGCCAGCTCGATGCCAGCGGCGCGGCCCGCCTGCTCATCGAGACCCCGCCCGCCGGCCCTGCCTGGGAGGCGGTGCACGACCGCCTCTCGCGCGCTGCTGCAACCTTTGCCCCTGCTTCGCCATGATCGACCTCTTCAGCGACACCCAGACCCGACCCACCGACGCCATGCGCCAGGCCATCGCCCGGGCCGAGGTCGGCGACGAGCAGCGTTTCGAAGATCCGACCACCAACCGGCTGCGCGAGCGGGTGTGCGAGCTGCTCGGCTTCGAGGACGCGGTGTTCCTGCCCTCGGGCACGATGTGCAACGAGATCGCCATCGCCGTGCACTGCCGCCCCGGCGACGAGGTGATCGCCGAGGCCAGCTCGCACATCATCCACTACGAGGGCGGCGGCCCGGCCGCGCTGGCGGGCGTGATGCTGCGGCCGGTGAGCGCGCCGCCCGACGGGGTGCCAGGCACCTTCGATGGTGCGGCGCTGCGGGCCGCGGTGCGTGCCGAGAGCCGGTATGTGCCGCGCAGCCGCCTGGTGGCCGTGGAGCAGACCGCCAACACCGCCGGCGGGCGGGTCTGGCCGCTCGCGCTGTTGCGCGAGGTGCGCGATGCCGCCCGGGCGCTGGGCCTGGCCAGCCATGTGGACGGCGCGCGCCTCATGAACGCGGTGGTGGCCAGCGGCGTGTCGGCCCGCGATCAGCTCGCGGGTTTCGACTCCGCCTGGATCGACTTCTCCAAGGGCCTGGGCTGTCCGGTAGGCGCGGCGCTGGCGGGCAGCCGCGACTTCATTCGCGAGGCCTGGCGGCTCAAGCAGCGCTGGGGCGGGGCCATGCGCCAGTCGGGCATGCTGGCCGCAGCCGCGCTGCATGCCCTCGATCATCATGTCGAGCGCCTGGCCGACGACCATGCCAATGCCCGGCTTCTGGCGGTGGCCCTGGCCGAACTGCCCGGGGTGCGCATCGACCCGGCCGCGGTGCAGACCAACCTGGTCTATTTCGATGTCACCGGCACCGGCCTGTCCCCCGATCGGGTGGTGGCCGAGCTGGGCAGTCGCGGTGTCCGGATGGGGGCGTTCGGGCCCGGCCGGATCCGTGCGGTCACGCATCGGGATGTCAGCCGCGAGCAGGTGCTGCGCGCCGCTGACGCAATGCGAGACGTGATTTCAGCTTGCAAACCCTGAGGCCGGAAAGGCCTGTGAGACACTCGCCCGCGGAGCCCGCCCCATGACCCAAGCCATCGCCTCGCTGCCTGCGTACCAGACCTTGCTCACCCGCGCCGAGGGCGGGCATGTGCTGCTGGTTACCCTCAATCGCCCCGAGGTTCGCAACGCCGCCAACACCCAGATGTGGCATGACCTGCTCGACCTCTGGACGCGGCTCGAGGCCGAGCCCGGCGAGGTGCGCTGCGTGGTGCTCACGGGCGCCGGCACCCAGGCCTTCTGCGCCGGTGGCGATCTCAAGGAGCGCGACGGCATGACCGCCGCCACCTGGCGCCATCAGCACGCCCTGATCGAGCGCCAGTACCGGGCCATGATCGACTTCCCGCTGCCGGTCATCGCCGCGGTCAACGGCCATGCCTTCGCTGGCGGCTTCGAGGTCATGCTCGCCTGCGACTTCGCCTACGCGGTGCCTGCCGCGCGCTTCGCGCTCACCGAGGTCACGCTCGGCATCATGCCCGGCGCCGGCGGCACGCAACTGCTGCCGCGCGCGGTGGGCGAGCGCCGGGCCCGCGAGATCCTGCTCACCGGCAAGCCCTTCACCGCCGCCCAGGCCTTCGAGTGGGGCGCGCTCAATGGCCTGTGCGAGGCCGAGGCGCTGCTGCCCACCGTGCTCGGGCTGGCCGCCACCATTGCCGGCAATGCGCCGCTGTCGGTGCGCCAGGCCAAGAAGTCGGTGCGCTTCGGCATGCAGATGGACCTGCAGACCGCCCTGCGCTACGAGGCCGAGGCCTACGATCACCTCGTCGACACCGAAGACCGCCTCGAGGGCGTGCGCGCCTTCAACGAGAAGCGCAAGCCGGTGTTCCGCGGCCGCTGACTGCACGCGGCCTCCACCCCGAATCCAACCAACGGAGAAGACAGATGGGAATGCTCGATGGCAAGACGGTGATCGTCACCGGTGCCGGCCGCGGCATCGGCCGTGATTTCGCGCTCGTGATGGCCGCCGAGGGCGCCAATGTGGTCGTCAACGACCTTGGCGGCGACGCCACCGGCGAGGGCGCCGACCTCAGCCCCGCGCAGCAGGTGGTGGAAGAGATCCGCGCCGCCGGCGGCAAGGCGGTGGTCAATGGCGACAGCGTCGCCTCCTGGGAAGGCGCCAACCGCATCATCAAGACCGCGGTCGATGCCTTCGGCACGGTGCACGGCGTGGTCAACAACGCCGGCATCCTGCGCGACCGCATCTTCCACCAGATGTCGGTGGACGAGTGGAAGGCGGTGATCGATGTGCACCTCAACGGCAGCTTCTACATGGCCCGCGCGGTGGCACCGATCTTCCGCTCCGAGGGGCGCGGCCGCTTCGTGCACATGACCTCCACCTCGGGCCTCATCGGCAACTTCGGCCAGGCCAACTATGCTGCCGCCAAGCTCGGCATCGTCGGCCTGTCCAAGTCGATCGCCCTCGACATGCAGCGCTATGGCGTCACCTCCAACTGCATCTCGCCGTTCGCCTGGAGCCGGCTGATCGGCACCATCCCCACCGACACGCCCGAGCAGGCCGCGCGGGTCGAGCGCATGAAGACCATGGAGACCGGCAAGATCGCCCCGCTGGCCGCCTTCCTCATGAGCGACGCCGCGGCCGAGGTCAGCGGCCAGATCTTCGGCGTGCGCGCCAACGAGATCTTCCTGATGGGCCAGAGCAGGCCGATCCGCTCGGTGCATCGGGCCGAGGGCTGGACGCCCGACACCGTGGCCAACCATGCCATCCCGGCGCTGCGCGCCTCCTTCTACAAGCTGGAGCGCTCGGCCGATGTGTTCAGCTGGGATCCCATCTGAGCCCGCGGGCGCAGCCATGAGCCGGCCCAAGGCGGTGCCCACCGTGCAGGTGTCCAACCACCGGGTGATCGTCACCGAGTGGCGCTTCGCCCCTGGTGCCGAGACCGGCTGGCACCGGCACGGCCATGACTATGTGGTGGTGCCGCAGACCAGCGGCGTGCTGCTGCTCGAGACCCCGGAGGGCCAGAAGCAGGCGCCGCTGGTGGCCGGGCAGAGCTACTACCGCGATGCCGGGGTCGAGCATAACGTGATCAACGGCAGCGACCACGAGGTGGTGTTCGTCGAGATCGAGGCGCGCTGAGCGCGCCGCTCAGGCCAGCCGCAGCGGCAGCGCGCGCAGCCGCTGGCCGGTCAGCGCGAACACCGCGTTGCCCACCGCCGGGGCGATGGTCGCCGCCGGCGGTTCGCCCGCACCTTCGGGCGCTTCGGTGCTGTCGATGATCAGGGTCTCGATGGCCGGTGATTCGGCCATGCGCAGTTGCGGCTGGTCGTGGAAGTTGCGCTGCCTGACCTCGCCGTTCTCGATGCGCACGCCGCCGTAGAGCGCGGCCGACAGACCGAACACGATGCCGCCCTCCACCTGCTGGCGCAGCAGGCGCGGGTTGACCACCGTGCCGCAGTCGATCGCGCACACCACCCGGTGCACGCGGATGCGCTTGTCGGGGCCGAGAGACACCTCGGCCACCTGGGCCACGATCGCCCCGAAGGACTGATGCAGCGCCACGCCGCGGGCCGCGGGGGCGCCATCGGGCGCGGGCGGCACCGGCGTGCCCCAGCCGGCCGCGTCGGCCGCGCGCATGAGCACGGCCCGATGGCGGGGATGGGCGGCGAGCAGCGCGACGCGGAAGGCGACCGGATCCTTGCCGGCGGCCGCCGCCGCTTCGTCCAGGAAGCACTCCTTGAAGAAGGCCTGGTGGGAATGACCCACCGAGCGCCAGAAGCCCACCGGCACCGGCGCATCGACCACCTGGTGCGCCACCCGCGCGTGGGGCCATTCATAGGGCTGGTCGAAACCGCCCTCGGCGGTGGTCTTGTCGGGTCCGGGCACACGCCATCCGAAGTAGCGGTGCAGCGCCTGCGGCACCACGGCCTGACCGGCCGAGACGCTCAGCCAGGCCCGCAGCGAGCCATCGGCCGCCAGGCCGGCCTTCTGCCGGGCGACGCAGGCCGGGCGATAGCAGTCGTGGGTGGTGTCCTCCTCGCGCGACCAGACCGTCTGCACCGGCACGCCCGGCATCTGGCGCGCGATCTCGGCCGCCTGCGCGATGAAGTCGATCTCCAGACGCCGCCCGAAGGCCCCGCCGATCGGCAGCATGTTCATCCGCACGCGCTCGCGGGGCAGATCCAGCACCCTGGCCACCGCCATGCGGGCAAGGTCGGGCACCTGGGTGCCCACCCAGACCTCGGCGGCGTCGGCCTCGCAGCGCACCGTGCAGTTCAGCGGTTCGAGTGCAGCATGGGCCAGATAGGGCGCCTGGTAGGTGGCCTCGATCACGCGCGCCGCACCGGCCAGCGCGTCGGCCGGGTCGCCGCGGCGCAGGTAGGCGAAGCCGGCATCGTCGGCACGGGTGGCCTCGATCAGCGTGCCCATGAAGGCCTCGCTGGAAAAGCCCGCCGCGGGGCCGGGCGCCCAGGTGACCTGCACCGCCTCCAGCGCGCTCTGGGCCTGCCAGCCGGTGTCGGCGATCACCGCCACCGCGCCGCTCGCGCCATGACGGCCCGGCACGGCGAAGGCCGCCCGCACACCCGGCAACGCCAGGGCCGCCTCGGCCTTCAGGCTTCCCACCGCGCCGCCCAGGGCGGGACACATCATTACCCGGGCATGACGCAGCCCCGGTGGGCGCTGGTCGATGCCGAAGGCATGGCCCCCGACCAGCTTGGCCGCGGTGTCGTTGCGCGGCACCGGGCGGCCGATGAATCGGTGCTGGCCGGCCGGCTTCAGCGGCGGGCGCGCCGGCAGTGGCTGGGTGGCCGCCGCAGCGGCGAGCTCACCGAAGCGCGCGCTGTGCCCGGCGGGATGACTCACCCGTCCCTCGGCCGTCACGCATTCGGCGGCGGGTACACCCCACCGGGCCGCGGCTGCGGCCACCAGCATCGCGCGGGCGCTGGCCCCGGCCTCGCGCATCGGCAGCCAGAGATCCTTGATGCTGGAGGAGCCGCCGGTGGCCATCAGGCCGATCTCGCGCATGCTGCGGGCGGTGACATGGTCGACCACCCCCCGCAGCCAGCCACGGTCATCGGGATGGAAGGGCAGGCCGTCGACGATGGTGGCGATGTTGTTGTAGAGGTCGTCGATCGGTGCGGCCTCGGTGCGGACCTGATCCCAGCGCGCATCGAGCTCGTCGGCCAGCAGCATGGCCAGCGCCGTGTTCACGCCCTGACCCATCTCCACCCGCGCGATCATCACCGTCACGCGGTCGTCGGTACCCACCTTCACCCAGCCGTTGAGCGCCGACTCCCCGGGATTCACCGGGAGCGGGCGCGCGCCGGTCAGGCGCTGGCGGGGCGGCAGGGCCATCCAGCCGATCACGAGGGCGCCGGCGGCGGCGGTGCCGCCGAGGATCAGGCGTCGTCGACTTACCATGAGGGTCTCCTGAATGTCACCCATGAGGTGAGGGCATGAACCGTGAGGATCGCGGGCAGCGGGCTACCAGCCACCCGGGTTGCGCGTCGCCCCGGGCCTGCCTGTTCGACACCGCCCTGGGCCGCTGCGCGATTGCCTGGGGCAGGGCGGGCGTGCTCGCGGTGCAGTTGCCCGATGGCGATGATGCCGCCACCCTGGCACGGCTTGGCCGCGGCCTGCCGCCGCTCTCCTGCGTGTCCGATGATGCGCCGCCGGCGGTGGTCGGCGCCGCCATCCAGGGCATCGTCGCGCTGCTGCACGGCGAGCCCCGCCACCTGCGTGAGGTACCGCTCGACATGGCCCGCATCCCGGCCTTCCATCGGCAGGTCTACCGGCTTGCGCGCGAGATCGCACCGGGCACCACGCTCACCTACGGTGAACTCGCGCAGCGGCTGGGCGTACCCGGCGCGGCGCGCGCGGTGGGCCAGGCGCTGGGCGCGAATCCTTTCGTGATCGTGGTGCCCTGCCACCGTGTGCTGGCGGCGGGCGGTCGGGCGGGGGGCTTCTCGGCACCGGGCGGGCTGCGCACCAAGGCGAGCCTGCTTGCCATCGAATCGGCCTGCGCGCCGGCGCCGCCGCCGGGCAGCACCGGCTCGCTCTTCGCGTGAGGGACGGGCAGCGGCAGTCGGGAGGGTCGGGAGCACCATCATGCGATTGTGGCAGACTGGTCGCGGCCATCCCTGAGGAGCGCCCATGACCCGCGAATCCACGCCCGGCCGGCGCCGCTGCTGGGTGGACGTCACCGAGAACCTCGACCTCGGCACGCTCGATGCCGGCGCCACGCCGGGCTTTCGCGGCGAGGAGGCCAGCGCCCGTGAACAGACCGAGGTCCTGCGCTCGCAGCTGGTGGCGTTGCAGGCACGCCTGTATGCCGAGTCGCGCCAGCGGCTGCTGGTGGTGCTGCAGGCCATGGACACCGGCGGCAAGGACGGCGTGATCCGCAAGGTGTTCTCGGGCGTGAATCCGCAGGGGGTGCGGGTGGCCCGCTTCGAGCGCCCGAGCGTGTCCGAACTCGCCCGCGATTATCTCTGGCGGGTGCACGCCCAGGTGCCGGCGGCCGGCGAGATCACGATCTTCAACCGCTCCCACTACGAGGACGTGCTGGTGGTGCGGGTGAACAGTCTGGTGCCGCGTGCGCAGTGGAAGCGCCGCTATCGGCACATTCGCGGCTTCGAGCGCATGCTGGTCGACGAGGGCACCACGCTCGTCAAGATCTTCCTGCACATCGATCGCGACGAGCAGGCCCGGCGTCTGCAGGCCCGCCTCGACGATCCCGAGCGCCACTGGAAATTCGACCCCCACGACATCGAGCAGCGTCGCCACTGGGACGCCTACATGGCGGCCTTTCGCGAGGCCATGCTGCAGACCCACCGCCCGCAGGCGCCCTGGTACATCATCCCGGCCAACCACAAGTGGTACCGCGACTGGGCGGTGATGAACATCCTGGTGCGCACGCTGGGCCGCATGAACCCGCAGTTCCCGGCCACCGCGATCGACCCGGCCAGCATCCGCATCGACTGACGCTGCGGCTGGCGCCTCGACTCCCGCCGCAGCCCGCACCACGATAGTTGCGGCGGCCCTCGCCGCCGCCTTCCGGAGACAGAGCCATGCCCGTTCGTGAATTCCAGACCCTGGCCGAACTCGGCCGCTGCGTGGGCACCGAGGTGGCCGTGAGCGACTGGGAGAGGGTCACCCAGGAGCGCATCGACCTCTTCGCCCAGGCCACCGGCGATCATCAGTGGATCCATGTCGATCCGGCGCGGGCGGCCTCGGGGCCCTTTGGCGGCACCATCGCCCATGGCTTTCTCACGCTGTCGCTGCTGCCGATGTTCATGGGCCGGACCATCGCGGTGCGCGACGCGCAGATGAGCGTGAACTATGGCCTGAACCGGGTGCGTTTCACCGCGCCGGTGCCCGTGGGCAGCGAAGTGCGGGTGCGGCTCACGCTGCTGGGCTGCGACGCCATGCCCGATGGCGGCACGCAGGTCACCTGGCAGGCCACCTTCGAGCGCAAGGGCTCCGATCGCCCGGTGTGTGTGGCCGAACAGATCTCGCGGCGTTACCCGCAGCGCAAACCGGGCTGAGCGCCTCAGCAGGCCACCGGGAATCGCGCCCGCAGCGCGGCCACCTCGGCCGCGTCCAGGCAGCGGCAGGCCCGGCCGTGCAGGCTGAGGTGCAGGCGCGCGGCGGCTTCGATCTCCTCCACCGTGTCGCTGGCGGCGGCGAGGTCCGTCCCGGCGGCAAGCGGGCCATGATTGGCCAGCAGCATGGCGTGATGGCGTCCGGCGCGCGCGCGCACCGCCTCGGCCAGCGACAGGTCGCCGGGCGCGTGGTAGGGCACCAGCGGCAGCAGGCCCACCCGCATCACCTGGTACGCGGTGATCGGCGGGAGCACATTGTCGGGATCGACATCGGCGAGCACCGACACCGCGGTGGCATGGTGCGAATGCAGGTGCGCCACCGCACCGGCCCGCGGCCGCTCGGCATAGATCGCCAGGTGCAGGAAGCTCTCCTTGGTGGGTGGCTCGCCCGCGAGCAGCCGACCCTGCGCATCGAGCAGCGACAGGCGGGCCGGATCGAGCTGGCCCAGACTGACCCCGGTGGGCGACATCAGGAATCCATCACCGGTGCGCACGCTGAGGTTGCCGGTCGAGCCGTGGGTGAGGCCGCGCTCGAAGAGCGACCGGCCGATGCGGCACAGCGCCTCGCGCAGCGCAGCGTGGCTCGCGCTCACGCGCTGGCCTCCAGCTGGGCGAGGGCCTTGGCGAAGAAGTCGATGCTGCCGAAGTTGCCCGACTTCAGCGCCAGCGCGAGCGGCGCGCGGCCGGGCTGGGCTTCGGCGAGCATCCAGGGCACGCCGGGGTCGATCTGCGGCCCCACCCGCAGGCAGCTCAGGCCGAGCGCCTCGACCACCGCCCCGGAGGTCTCGCCGCCCGCGACCACCAGCCGGTCGACACCGGCGGCGACCAGCCCGCGGGCCAGCCCGGCCATCAGGGTCTCGACCAGATGGCCGGCGGCCGCCACGCCGAGCGCCTGCTGCACCTCGCGAACCTGCGCCGGCTCGGCGGTGGCGTAGATCAGCACCGGCTCCTGCGGCAGCCGCGCGAGCGCCCACTGCAGGCTGGTCTCGAGCACCGGGTCGCCGGCGGCGATGCGCAGGGGGTCGATGCGCAGCGCCGGACGCTGCTCGCGCCATGCGGCCACCTGCGCCTGGGTGGCGCTGGAGCAGCTGCCCGAGAGCACCGCGGCATGACCGCGCAGGGCCGGCATGGCCGCGGCCAGCGCCGGGTCGGCGGGCAGCTGCCCGGCCCGCACGAAGTTGGCTGGCAGGCCCAGCGCCACGCCCGAGCCGCCCGTGATCAGCGGCAGCTCGGCGCAGGCCTGACCGATGGCGAGCAGGTCGGCATTGCCGAGCGCATCGACGATGGCAATGGCCACGCCCTCGGCCTGCAGCGCCTGCAGCCGTGCGGCCAGCGCGGTGGCGCCGGCGGCCACGGCGTCGAAGCGGGCAAGGCCCACCCGGTGGCGGGTCTGGCGCTGCAGTACCCGCACCAGGTTGGCATCGGTCATCGGCGTGAGCGGGTGGTTCTGCATGCCCGACTCGCTGAGCAAGGCGTCGCCCACGAAGAGATGGCCGCGGTAGATGCTGCGCCCGTTCTCGGGGAAGGCCGGGCAGGCGATGGTGAAGGTGGCACCGGTGGCCTGCATCAGCGCCTCGGTCACCGGCCCGATGTTGCCGGCATCGGTGGAATCGAAGGTGGAGCAGTACTTGAAGAAGCATTGCCGGGCGCCAGCCGCGCGCAGCGCCTGCCAGGCGGCGAGCGACTGCGCCACCGCCTCGGCGGCGGGGATGGTGCGAGACTTCAGCGCCACCACCACCGCGTCGGCCTGCAGACCGGCCAGCGCCTGCGGCGCCGGCACACCGATCACCAGCAGGGTGCGCATGCCGCCGCGCACCAGCATGCCGGCGAGGTCGGTGGCGCCGGTGAAATCATCCGCGATGCAGCCAAGCAGCATGGCGTCAGGCCTTCGGTTCGGGCAGCGCGATGTCGGTCAGGCGCTGGAACATCTTGATCACCGCCGAGTCGTCCTCGCCACCCAGGCCGCAGGCGCTGGTGGCGAGATACATCTGGTGCGCAGCCGAGGTGAGCGGCAGCGGAAAGGTGAGCTGGCGCGCGGAGTCGAGCACGATGCCGAGGTCCTTCACGAAGATGTTCACCGCCGACAGCGGCGTGTAGTCGCCGGCAAGGATGTGCGGCACGCGGTTCTGGAACATCCAGCTTGCGCCGGCGCTGTTGGAGATCACCTCGTAGAGCTGCCCGGCATCGATGCCGGCGCGGATGCCCAGGGCCATCGCCTCGGTGGCTGCGGCGATGTGCACGCCGGCCAGCAGCTGGTTGATCATCTTCACCTTGGATCCCATGCCGGGCGCATCGCCCAGCCGGTACACCCGGGCGGCGATCGCGCCCAGCACATCGTCCACCGCGGCGAAGGTGTCGGGCGCGCCCGAGGCCATCACCGTCATCTCGCCGCTGGCCGCGCGCACGGCGCCGCCCGACACCGGCGCGTCGAGCAGGCGCAGGCCCATGGCGGCCAGGCGCTCGCCGAGCCGCTCGGCGACATCCGGGGCCACCGTGCTGGAGGCGATCACGACGCTGCCGGCGGCCAGCGCCGCGGCCGCGCCTTGCGGTCCGAACAGCACCGCCTCGGTCTGCTGGGCGTTGACCACCAGCACGATGAGGGCGGATACACGCTCGGCGACCGCGGCCGGCGTCTCGTGGGCATGGCCACCCGCCGCGCTGATCTCGGCGCGCGCGTGCTCGCGCAGGTCGCAGGCATGCACCTCGAAGCCCTTGCGCAACAGGGTGCGTGCCACCCCCATGCCCATGGCCCCCAGGCCGATCACGCCCACCGGGCGCGGCGATGCCGGGCGCGCAGCCCGGTCGGATGATTCCTGCATGCGGTTCTCCTGCGGATGCGCGGCGGGCCCGCGCCGGCCGGGCGCCCTGGCGCGCAGCGTCCGATTATAGGGGTGGGTTCTGTTACCCTTGCCGGCGCCCGTCGAAAGCGTTCTCCCCATGAAAAACCCCCTCGCCTGGTTCGCTGTCCTGATCACGCTGCTGCTGTCGGCCTGTGGCGGCTCGCCTTCGGTGCCGGGCGTGCCCACCGGCGTGTCGGTCACCGCCGGAGACAGCCGCGCGGTGGTCAGCTTCACCCAGGAGGCCGGCCTGGAGTACTGGGTCTTCTACGCGCCGGGTGACACCGTGTCCTTCCCGGGGTCGATGCAGGTCGACGGCTACCGCTCGGTGCGCCTGGCCAAGTCGCCGCAGGCGATCACGGGCCTCACCAACGGCACCCAGTACGCCTTCATCGTGGCTGCCTCCAACAGCGGCTCCAAGGCCGGACCCACCAGCGCCGCGGTCGCCGTCACGCCACGGCCGGCCGGCAGCACCTGGAGCGCCGGCACCGCCACCGGCACGGTCACCCTGAACGCGCTGGTCTTCGATGGCACCCGATTCGTGGCAGTGGGCGATGCCGGCACCATCCTGGTCAGCGCCGATGCGGTCACCTGGACGCCTGCCACCTCGGGCACCAGCGCCAACCTGCTGGCGATCACCTTCGCGGGCTCTCGCTACGTGGCGGTGGGCACCGGCGGCACCGTGCTGGTGAGCACCGACCGGGTCACCTGGAGTGCCGCCGGCTCGGGCACCGCCGTGTCGCTCAACGGCATCGCCTACCTGCTCGGGCAGTACTACGCCGTGGGTGATGGCGGCACCCTGCTGCGCAGCACCGATGCCGGCACCTGGATCGCCACCGCCACCGGCACCACGGCAGCGCTCTACGCCGCGGGCGCCTACGGTGACCGCGCCGTGGTGGTCGGGGCGGGGGGCACGCTGCTGACCAGCAGCAACCTCACCGACTGGGCACCGGCGTCCTCGGGCACCACCGCCGCGCTGCGGGCCCTGGCGCAGGGCAACGGCCGGGTGGTGGCCGTGGGCGATGGCGGCGCGCTCACCGGCAGCGCCGACGGGCTCAGCTGGGCGCCCGCAGCCTCGGGTACCGGCAGCGCGTTGCGCGCAGTGGGCTATGGCAGCCGCTATGTCGCGGTGGGCGCCGGTGGCACCGTGCTCACCAGCACCGACGGGCTCACCTGGGCGGCGGCCACCTCCGGCACCACGGTGTCGCTGGGGGCCACCAGCTTCGGCCTGAACACCTATCTCGCCACCGGGCCGGCCGGCGCCCTGTTCGTCTCGCAGTAGCGGGCGCGCCCCTCACCGCCCCGCGGCATCGCTGCGCGTTCCATGGCCGAGCGTTCATTCCGGGCCGAAGTCGGCAAGCTGCGCCTCGGCGAGGGCGAGGAGTTCCTCGGCGAGGGCATCCTCGCGGTCACCAAGGCGCTCCTGCAGGCCGGCGTGGCCTATGTGGCGGGCTACCAGGGTGCGCCCATCTCTCACCTGATGGATGTGCTCACCGACGCCGACGACATCCTGCGCGAGCTCGGCGTGCACTTCGAGCACAGCGCCAGCGAGGCCACCGCCGCGGCCACCCTCGCCGCCTCGGTGCACTACCCGCTGCGCGGCGCGGTCACCTTCAAGAGCACCGTGGGCACCAATGTGGCGGCCGATGCCCTGGCCAATCTCGCCTCGGGCGGGGTCACCGGCGGCGCCATGCTCATCGTCGGCGAAGACTACGGCGAGGGCTCGAGCATCATGCAGGAGCGTTCGCACGCCTTCGCCATGAAGTCGCAGGTCTGGCTGCTCGATCCGCGGCCCAACCTGCCGAGCATCGTGGCCATGGTCGAGAAGGGCTTCGAGCTCTCCGAGGCCACCCGTACCCCGGTGATGCTCGAACTGCGCATCCGCGCCTGCCATGTGCGCGGCCGCTTCACGGCCCGCGACAACCGCCGCGCCGCGTTCACGCTGAAGGACGCCATCGAGCATCCGCGCCGCGACGTCGACCGCATCGTGCTGCCGCCGGCCAGCTTCCTGCACGAGCAGGAGAAGATCGCGCAGCGCTGGCCGGCCGCCCAGCGCTTCATCCGCGAACACGGCCTGAACGAGCGCTTCGCGGCGCAGGCACAGCCCTTCGGCATCATCCTGCAGGGCGGCATGTACAACGCGGTGGTGCGCGCGCTGCAGCTGCTCGGGCTGGCCGATGCCTGGGGCGAGACCCGGGTGCCGCTCTATGTGCTCAATGTGACCTACCCGCTGGTCGACGACGAGCTGCTCGACTTCTGCGCGGGCAAGCACGCGGTGCTGCTGGTGGAGGAGGGCCAGCCCGCGTTCATCGAGCAGAACATCGAGACCATCCTGCGCAAGGCCGACAGCGCCACGCGGGTGCACGGCAAGGACATGCTGCCGATGGCCGGCGAGCTCACCGGCGCGGTCATGCTCAAGGCGGTCGTGCGTTTCCTGCGCCGATGCGCGCCGCAGCTGCTCGAAGGCGTGGTGCTGCCCGCCGCGGCCCACACCGCGCTGCCGGCGGTGGTGGCCGCGCCGGCTGCCGATCGCAGCCCCAACCTGCCGGGCGCCGACACCACCGAGCGCGAGCGGCTGCTGCGCGACGCTGATCCGCACATCCACGCCCGCCCGCCCTCGTTCTGCACCGGCTGCCCCGAGCGGCCGATCTTCACCGCGCTCAAGCTGGTCGAGCGCGAGCTCGGCCACCACCATGTCAGCGCCGACATCGGCTGCCATCTTTTCTCGATCCTGCCGCCCTTCGACATCGGCGCCACCACCATGGGCTACGGGCTGGGCTGGGCAGGCGCCGCGGCGCTCAACACCGACCAGACCCGGCGGCGCACGATCAGCTTCATGGGCGATGGCGGCTTCTGGCACAACGGCCTGACCAGCGGCGTGGGCAACGCGGTGTTCAACCGCACCGACAACCTGCTGGTGGTGGTCGACAACAGCTACAGCGCAGCCACCGGCGGGCAGGATCTGCCCTCGTCGCGCGCGCTCAATCCCATCCGCTCCACGCGCCACAGCATCGAGAACGCGGTGCGTGGCGTGGGTGTGTCCTGGGTGCGATCGGTGAGCCGCACCTACGATGTCGCCGGGCTGCGCGACACCTTCCGCGAGGCGCTGACCACCCCTGAGCCCGGCCCCAAGGTGATCGTGGCCAGCAGCGAGTGCATGCTCAACCGCCAGCGCCGCGAGCGACCCGCGATGCGGGCGCGGATCGCCGCCGGCGAACGCACCGTTCGGGAACGATTCGGCGTCGATGCCGAGACCTGCACCGGCGATCACTCCTGCATCCGGCTCTCGGGCTGCCCCTCGCTGTCGGTGCGCGACAATCCCGACCCGCTGCGCCGCGACCCGGTGGCCACCGTGCTCGAGAGCTGCGTGGGCTGTGGCCTTTGCGGCGAGGTCTCGCACGCCGCGGTGCTGTGCCCGTCCTTCCATCGGGCCGGCATCATCAGCCATCCTGGCCGCCTGGAGCGCTGGCGCGCCCGCCTGGGGCGCTGGCTGGCCGGCTGGCTCTCGCGCGGCGAGCAGTCCCGCCTGCGCGCCATCCACGGATGATCGCCGCGCCGCGGCCGATCACCATCGCCATCCTTGCCATGGGCGGGGAGGGCGGCGGGGTGCTCGCCGACTGGCTGGCCGATCTCGCCGAGCATGCAGACTGGCACGCCCAGGCCACCTCGGTGCCCGGCGTGGCGCAGCGCACCGGCGCCACGATCTACTACCTGGAGCTTTTCCCGCGCGACCATCCTGCCGCCGCCGGGCGCGAGCCGGTGCTCGCGCTGATGCCCACCGCCGGCGAGGTCGACCTCGCCGTGGCCTCCGAGCTCATGGAGGCCGCGCGCGCGGTGCAGCGCGGTCTGGTCACACCCGATCGCACGGTGCTGGTGGCCTCCACCCACCGGGTGTACGCCATGACCGAGAAGATGGCCATGGGCGATGGCCGGGTCGATGCGCAGCGGCTGTTGCAGGCCTGTCGTGCGGCGGCGCGCGCCGGCGTGCTCGCCGATTTCGCCGCGCTCTGCGCGCCCTCGCAGGCACCGATCGGCGCCGCGCTGTTCGGCGCGATCGCAGCCAGCGGCCGGCTGCCCTTCGCGCTGGCCGATTTCCGCGCCGCGATCGAGCGTGGCGGCGTGGGTGTGGCGGCCAGCCTGGCGGCCTTTCAGGCCGGCCACGAGGGCGCGGTACGGGCGCTGGCCGCCGAGGCGTCCGACGCCACCGCCACCGCCGCGCCTCATGTCGCCACCGCGCCTCATGTCGCCACCGCGCCTCATGCCGGCAACGCGGCTCACGCGGCCGCCGCCCCGACCGAACCGGCGCGGCCGGGCGTCGAACCCGCGTTGCCGCGGGTCGGACCGGCGCTCGCTGCCCTGGCCGAGCGCATCCGGAGGGCGCTGCCCGCGGGTGTGCAGGCCACCGCCATCCACGGCATCCGCCGGCTGGCCGAGTACCAGGACGTGGCCTATGCCGCCGAGTACCTCGGGCTGCTCGAGCGCATCCTTGCGCGCCGGCCGGCACCGGCCCTGCTCGAGGAACTCGCCCGGCACCTCGCCCTGTGGATGAGCTACGAGGATGTCATCCGCGTGGCTGATCTGAAGACCCGGCCCGACCGGCTCGACCGGGTGGCCGCGGCATCGAATCTCGCGCCCGATCAGGTGCTGGTGCTCGACGAATTCCTGCATCCCCGCCTCGACGAGATCGCCGATCTGCTGCCCGAGGCGCTCGGCCGCCGGGTGCTCGCCGGTGGCCTGCTGGCCGCGCTGCTCGGCCGTTTCCTGGGGCGTGGCCGGGTGGTGCGCACCTCCTCGGCGGGCGGCTATCTGAGCCTCTTTCTGCTGGCGCGGCTTCGCCGCTGGCGACGCGGCAGCCTGCGCCATCGCCGCGAGCGCGCGCTGATCGACGCCTGGCTGGCCGCCATCGAAGGCCTGCTCGACACCGACCCCGCGCTGGCGCTGGAACTCATCCGCAACCAGCGGCTGGTCAAGGGCTACGCCGACACCCACGCCCGAGGCCTGGGCAACTATCAGCGCCTGTTCGGCCTGCTGCCGACGCTGCGCGCGCGCGCCGGCGCGGCGGCCGTGATGGCGGCGCTGCGCGAGGCCGCGCTCGCCGACGAGCAGGGCGGCAAGCTCGGCGCGGCGATCGTCGGCTTCGGACTGGCATCCACCGATTCATGAGGGGCACTCGCCCCGGGAAGGCATCTCGATGGACATGGGACTGACAGGTCGGCGCGCGCTGATCACCGGCGCCACCGCCGGCATCGGCTACGCGATCGCGCAAGGGCTGGCCGCCGAGGGCGCGCGGGTGTGGATCACCGGACGCAGCCAGGCCGGCGTGGAGGCCGCACTGGCCCGGCTGGCCGCTGCCGTGCCGGGCTGCGAGGCCGGCGGCACCGCTGCCGACTGCGCCACCGAGGCTGGCGCCGCCGCGGTCTTCGCCGCCCTGCCCGAGGCGGACATCCTGGTGAACAACCTCGGCGTCTATGGCCGTGCGGCCGCGTTCGAGATCACCGACGCGCAATGGCAGTCGATGTTCGACACCAATGTGATGAGCGGCGTGCGATTCACCCGTCATTACGCGCCCGCGATGGCCCGACGCGGCTGGGGCCGGGTGGTGTTCGTGTCGAGCGAGTCGGGGCTGAACATCCCGCGCGAGATGATCCACTACGGCATGACCAAGGCCGCGCAGCTCGCGATCTCGCGCGGCTTCGCCATCGAGCTCGCCGGCACCGGCGTGACCGTGAACGCGCTGCTGCCGGGCCCCACCCGCACCGAGAACACCGAGCGCCTGCGCGCCGAGCGGGCCCGGGCCGCCGGCATCAGCGTGGCCGAGCTCGAGACGCAGTTCTTCCGCCAGTACCGGCCCAGCTCGCTGCTGTCGCGCTTCACCAGCGCCCGCGAGGTGGCCGATGCCGCGGTCTACCTGTGCAGCGAGCGCGCCAGCGCCACCACCGGCTCGGCCATGCGCGCCGAGGGCGGCATCGTCAACCAGATCATGTAGGCCGACGCAGCAGCTTGCGCGCGTTCAGAAGCGCACCACGTAGCCCGGACCGTCGATCGCCGGGTACTGCGCGAACAGCGACTCGTCGACCACCAGGCCGATGCCGGGCGCATCGAGCGGTTCGACGCAGCCGTCGCCGCCGATGGTGAAGGTGCTGCCGAACAGATCGCGCAGCGGGTTGAAGGGCGACACGCAGGCCTCGAAGTAGCCGCCGTTGTCGAGCGCCGCCAGGAAGTGGATCGACGCGGCATGGTTGAGCCCGGTGGCCGAGCTGTGCGGATGCACCGGCAGGCTCCAGGCCGAGGCCATGGCCGCGATGCGCATGCCCTCGGTGATGCCGCCGGTCTTGGACAGGTCGGGCTGCAGGATCTGCACCGCGCGCTCCTCGATCATGCGGGCGAACTCGAAGCGGGTGTAGTGGTTCTCGCCCGCGGCCAGCGGCACCTGGGCCGAGAGCGCCGCGCCGGCCCGGTAGGCGGCCCACTCGTTGCAGCCGAAGGGCTCCTCCAGCCAGGCGACGCGGGCCTCGGCCAGCGCCGGGATCACCCGGCGGGCATCGGCGAGGCTGTAGGCGGTGTTGGCGTCGGTGAGGATCTCGATGCCCTCGCCCAGGCCGGCCCGCACCGCCTGCACCCGGGCGATGTCGTCGCGCGGGTTGTCGCCCAGGCGCAGCTTGACCGCGCGATAGCCGCGCGCCACATAGCCCTGCGCCTCCTCCACCAGACTGGCCGGGTCCTGGAAGCCCATCGAGATGCCGCCGGCGTAGGCCGGCACCCGGCGCCGGCTGCCGCCGAGCAGGCGATAGAGCGGCATGCCGGCGGCCTTGCCACGGATGTCCCACAAGGCCATGTCGATGCCCGAGACCGCGAGCGCGGCGCCGGCGCCCAGGCCATGCGAGGAAAGCTGCATGCGGTTGACCCGCGCGAACACGCCGACCACATCGCAGGCATCCATGCCGGTGATCATCGGGTTCAGCGTGCTGTTGATCAGGCTCACCACCGCACCGGGGCTGCGGCCGGGGTGGGCTTCGCCATAGCCGGTCAGGCCCTCGTCGGTCTCCACCCGCACGATGATCGCGTCGCGCTTGGTGGTGGCGCCCACGCCCAGGCGAACGGTCTTGCCTTCAGGTAGGCGGAAAGACAGCGGAATGGCGGTGACTCGGGTGATCTTCATGAAAGACTTTCGAGGGCAGGTTGACCCAGATCAGGCCCCGCATCGGGGTCGCCGCTTAGGGTAACCTGAGGTGATGACACGCTCGCCCTTCGATCGTTTCGGTGGCCGCCTGCCGCCCGGCTTGGGCCGCCCGCGCCGCGGCCCTTTCGCCACGCTGCTCGCCGCGCTCGGCGCGGTCATCGCCGTGGCGCTGGGGCTGGTGTTCTGGGTCACCGCGCTGGCGGTCATCGCGGTGCTGGTGGTGGTGGCCCTGGGCTGGTTCTGGTGGAACACCCGGGCCGTGCGGCGCAGCCTGCGCGAGGCCGCACGCGCCGCACAGGCACAGGTTGATGCCGCGGCCGGCAGCGGCGGCACAGGCCCGTTCGCGGGCGGACCGGGTGCCGCAGACGGGTGGGCGGGGCGTGGCCGCTGGCGAGAGGGCGTGGAAGATGCCCGCATCGTGTCCGACCAGGAGCGCGCCCCCCGCGGTGAGGGCCGCCCCTGATGCGGGGATGGCGCGGCGCGCCGTGAGGGCTGGCCCCGGCGGCAGGGCCGCGCCCCCAGGGTGCCTCAGGAGAACGCCTGGATGCCGGTCTGCGCTCGACCCAGGATCAGCGCGTGGATGTCGTGCGTGCCCTCGTAGGTGTTCACCACCTCGAGATTGACCATGTGACGGGCCACGCCGAATTCATCGCTGATGCCGTTGCCGCCCATCATGTCGCGGGCCATGCGGGCGATGTCCAGGCTCTTGCCGCAGGAGTTGCGCTTCATGATCGAGGTGATCTCCACGGCAGCCGTGCCCTCGTCCTTCATGCGGCCCAGCCGCAGGCAGCCCTGCAGCCCGAGGGTGATCTCGGTCTGCATGTCGGCGAGCTTCTTCTGGATGAGCTGGTTGGCCGCCAGCGGGCGGCCGAACTGGTGTCGGTCGAGCACATAGCGGCGGGCGCGGTGCCAGCAGTCTTCGGCCGCGCCGAGCGCGCCCCAGGCGATGCCGTAGCGGGCGCTGTTCAGGCAGGTGAACGGGCCCTTCAGGCCTTCCACGCCGGGCAGCAGCTGCGACTCGGGCACCGGCACCTGGTCCATCACGATCTCGCCGGTGATCGAGGCACGCAGGCCGACCTTGCCGGAGATCTTGGGCGCTGACAGGCCCTTCATGCCCTTCTCGAGGATGAAGCCCTTGATGCGGCCGTCGAAGTCGCCGCCCTGACACTTGGCCCAGACCACGAACACATCGGCGATCGGGCTGTTGGAGATCCACATCTTGCTGCCGGTGAGCTCGTAGCCGCCGGGCACCGCGCGGGCGCGGGTGGCCATGCTGCCGGGATCGGAACCGTGGTTGGGTTCGGTCAGGCCGAAGCAGCCGATCCACTCGCCGCTGGCCAGCCGCGGCAGATAGCGCTGGCGCTGGGCCTCGGTGCCGAAGTCATGGATGGGCAGCATCACCAGCGAGCTCTGCACGCTCATCATCGAGCGGTAGCCGGAGTCGACGCGCTCGACCTCGCGCGCGATCAGGCCGTAGGAGACATAGTTGAGCCCGGGCCCGCCGTACTGCTCGGGGATGGTCGGCCCGAGCAGTCCGAGCTCGCCCATCTCGCGGAAGATGGCCACATCGGTCTTCTCGTGGCGGAAGGCCTCGGTCACCCGGGGCAGCAGCTTGTCCTGACAATAGGCGCGGGCGGCCTCGCGCACCATGCGCTCGTCTTCGGTGAGCTGGGCGTCGAGCAGCAGCGGGTCATCCCACTGGAACATGGCCTTGGCGGACTTCTCGGAACTCATGGATGGCTTTCCTGCGCGTAGGTCAAAAGCGGGATTTTAGCCTTTGCGGCGGCCGCGCCCGTCGATGGCCCGCGGGACGGTCCTCGTGGCCGGGCCGGCTCTCCTCGCGGAGGCGCCGGCCGATATCATGGCGGACGCGGCCTTCGCCGCTCTTCTCGGGAGTCGATCGCATGGGAACCGAAGTGGCGGTGCTGGGTGGCGGGTGTTTCTGGTGTCTTGAGGCGGTGTACCTCGATGTCGAGGGCGTGGTCTCGGTGGAGTCGGGCTATGCCGGGGGCAGCGTGCCCAATCCGTCGTACGAGGCGGTGTGCAACGGCCAGACCGGCCATGCCGAGGTGGTGCGGGTGGAGTTCGACCCGCAGCGCATCGGCTACCGGGACATCCTGGGCATCTTCTTCGGCATCCATGACCCCACCACGCTGAACCGGCAGGGTGCCGATGTCGGCACGCAGTACCGCTCGGTGATCTTCCATACCAGCCCGGACCAGCACGACATCGCCCGGACCATGATCGACGAGCTCGGCCGCGGCGATGTCTTCGACCGCCCGATCGTCACCCAGCTCGCGCCGCTGCCCGACTACTGGCCGGCCGAGGCCTACCACCAGCGCTACTTCGAGCGCCACCCCTACCAGGGCTACTGCATGGCGGTGGTGGCACCCAAGGTGGCCAAGTTCCGCAAGCAGTTCGCGGCCCGGCTGCGGCGGGCCTGAGCAGGCGCAAGCGGGCTCCGCCCGGGGGGCTTGCGGGCCCGGGCTGGTGCCCTCATCTGGCCTGCGGGGGGGCGCCTCGGCGTCGTCCGCGGCCATCGGGTCGGTCGGCCCGCCGACCGTTCTCGCGCATCGCACCGGAGAGACCATGAGCTTTCGCCAGATCCTGAAGCGCCTGCTGCTGCTTGTCAGCGTCGGCATGCTGTCGGCCTGCGGCTACAACGATATCCAGAGCGCCGACGAGGCCACGCAGTCCACCTGGGCCGAGGTGCTCAACCAGTACCAGCGCCGCGCCGATCTCATTCCCAACCTGGTGAACACCGTCAAGGGTTTCGCCAGCCAGGAGATGGAGGTGCTCACGCGGGTGACCGAGGCCCGCTCGCGGGTGGGACAGGTGAAGGTCGACCCGGCCGACGCCGAATCGCTGCGCCGGTTCGAGCAGGCCCAGCGCGAGCTTGGCGGCGCGCTCTCGCGCCTGCTGGTGGTCACCGAGAACTACCCGCAACTCAAGTCCGACGCCAACTTCCGCGACCTGCAGGCGCAGCTCGAGGGCACCGAGAACCGCATCACCGTGGCCCGCAAGCGGCATATCGATGCCATCCAGCGTTACAACACGCTGGTGCGGCAGTTCCCGGTCAATCTCACCGCGATGGTCTTCGGCCACGGCGTCAAGCCGCAGTTCACGGTCGAGGACACCAAGGCGATCGCCACGCCGCCCAAGGTGGAATTCAACGCGCCGGCGCCGGCGCCGGCCAGCCGGTAGCTGGCGTGATCGCCTGGCTGCTGGCCCTGCTGCTGCTGGCCGGCCCGCTGGCCCCGGCGGGTGTGCAGGCCCAGCCGCTGCGGGCCGTGCCCGCGCTCGCCGGGCGGGTGGTGGACCAGGCCGGGGTGTTGCAGCCGGCCGAGCGCGATCGCATCGAGGCTGCGCTGGCGGCACTCGAGCAGCGCAAGGGAGCGCAGATCGCGGTGCTGACCGTGCCGGCGATCGCGCCCGAGACGGTGGCGGAGTATGCGCTGCGGGTGGTCGAGGCCTGGCGCCTGGGTCGTGGCCCGACCGGTGCGGCCCAGGCGGTCGATGACGGGGTGCTGCTGCTGGTGGTTCGCGACGAGCGCAAGCTGCGCATCGAGGTCGGTCGGGGACTCGAGGGCGCCATCCCCGATGCGCTGGCCAGGCGCATCATCGCCGAGACCATCGCGCCGCGCCTGCGCGAGGGCGCGTTCGGGGCAGGCATCGAGGCCGGCGTGACCGACCTGATCCGGCTGATCGATGGCGAGCCCCTGCCGGCGCCCTGGCATCCCGCCGAGGCGCCCGCCGCCGACACCGACTGGCTGGCGCTGATCGCCTTCGCGGTGCTCTTCGGCCTGGCCGCCGCGCGGCGCATCGGCCGTCGGCCGGCCTCGCTGCTGTCGGGCCTGGGCGGCGGTGCCATGGCCTTCTGGCAAGGCCAGGGCCTGCTGGTGGCGCTGCCGGTGGCGGTCGGGGTGGCCATGATCGTGCTGGTGCTGGCGGCGCTCGGCGCAGGCCCGGGGGGGCGGCCGGGCGGGCGTGGCCGGGTCTGGACCGGTGACGGCGGCCGGGGCGGGTCGGGCTGGGGCGGCGGCAGCGGCGGCGGCGGCGGCTTCAGCGGCGGTGGCGGCAGCTTCGGCGGCGGTGGCGCCTCGGGAGACTGGTGATGGGCGGCACCGCGAAGCCCGGCGGAACCGGCTCGCGCCTGCGGCGTGCGCTGCGTCATCTGCTCACCGATCACGCCGACCTGCGCCGGGCCATCGACCCCGCGGCGCTGGCGCTCGTCGAGGCGCAGGTGGGCGCGGGTGAGCGGCGCCATCTCGCGGAATTGCGGGTGGCCCTGGAGCCTTCGCTTGCTCCGCTCACGGTGTTGCGCGGCCTGAGCCCGCGCGAGCGGGCCCTCGAGGTATTCGGGCGCCTGGGCGTCTGGGACACCGAGGGCAACAACGGCGTGCTGCTGTACCTGCTGCTGGCCGACCATGCGGTGGAGATCGTGGCCGATCGGGCCGCTGCCCGGGCGGTACCCCAGGCACAGTGGGATGCGGTGGCCCGCTCCCTGGCGCAGGCCTTCGCCGGCGGGCAGGGCGCCGCCGGGCTGCAGGCCGCGGTGGCCCGGATCAGCGAGTTGCTGACCGAGGCCTTCCCGTCGGCCGGCGCCCATCGCAACCCCGACGAGTTGCCGGACCGGCCGGCCGTGCTCTGATGCGCTGGCGCCCGTTGGCATGGCGCGGGATGGCGTGGCACCGGCTGGCGTGGCACCAGATGGCGTGGCACCAGATGGCGGGGCGCCCCGTGCCTCAGGCCCGATGACCGGGCTGCCGACATCGCACCGCGCGCCCGGGCGCCGACCGGGGCTGGCGCCCGCCGTCGCGCTGCTGATTGTGCTGGGCCACGCCCTGGCGCTGCTTGCGCTGCAGCGCGGCTTCGACGGTGCGCGCATCGCCGCGCCTTCGCGGCCCGCACCCGTGCGTGTGAGCCTGCTTGCCGAGACCGCGGCACCGGCGCGCGAGCGTGAGCAGACGCTGCCAGCGGCGCCACCGCCCGCGACCGGCCAGGTGCCCGCGGCGCAGCCGCCCCCCCGCAGCGACCCGAAGCCCGAGCCGGCGAGCGCCGAGCGCGAGTCGTCCGCGGCGCCGATGGCGGCGCCGGACGCATCGGCCGACGGCGGCGCCGGCGCGACGGGCGCCTCGTCCGGGCTCGCGGCCGCCATGCGCCCGGCCATGCCCGACGCCACCCCTGCGGGTGCCGCCGCAGGCCTCATCGGCACCGATGCGCTGCCCCCCGCCGGCGTCGGATCGGCCTCGGGCGGTTCCCCGCCAGCGGATCCGGCGGCAAGCCCGGCGCCACGCGATGGCGCGCCGCTGCCCCCACCCGTGTCGGTACGCCTGCGCTTTCGCGTCCACTATGGCGACTACACCAGCCGTCACGCGGTGGCGGTCCTCGATTACCAGGTGGAGGCCGCCGACGGCCGCTATCGGCTGCGGACCGAGGGCCGTGCGGAGGGCCTCACGGCGCTCTTCTACAGCGGTGTGCTCAGCCAGACCAGCACCGGCCGCTACGGGGATGATGGTCTGCAGCCCGAGCGCCATACCGAGCAGCGGGGCCGCGGGGGGCTGCGCTGGGCTGAGCTCGACGCGGCCACCGGGCAGGCGAGCTTCTCGGGCGGGCAGCGGGCCAGCGCGCCGCCCGGCACGCAGGACCGGCTCTCGATGCTGATCCAGCTCGGCCTGATCGCCCGCGGCCAGCCATCACGGCTTGCGCCGGGCATGGCCCTGACCCTGACCGAGCTCGGCTCGCGCAGCGTCGACACCGTGGCCTATCGCAGCCTGGGCGACGAGACCCTGCCCACCGACGACGGACCGCTGCGCGCCCTGCGCCTCACCCGGTACGACGGTGATCCGGCGCGCGATCCCCGGATCGACATCTGGCTCGGGTACGATCAGGACTTGTTGCCGGTGCGCATCCGGCTCACCGATCCGGGCGGGCGGGTGCTCGACCAGATCCTCGCCCGGTGAGCCAGCCCGGCCCCGTACCGCGACGCCAGGCTGGCGCCGCCCCGTCTTCAGGACCCATGTGGCATGAGCCCAGACCACCCCGACCGCGATCCGCCTGCCACCGAGGCCCCGCCGCTGCAGCTGGCCATCGTGCCGGTGACCCCCTTCCAGCAGAACTGCTCGCTGCTGGTGTGCACGCGCAGCGGCACGGCAGCGGCCTTCGATCCCGGCGGTGACCTCGACCAGATCGATGACGCCCTGCGCAAGCTCGGCGTGCGGCTGGAGAAGGTCTTCCTCACCCACGGCCACATCGACCATTGCGGCCAGGCGGCCGAATTCGCGAAACGCCATGGCGTGCCGCTCGAGGGCCCGCACATCGACGACAAGTTCTGGATCGACCAGTTGCCCGGCCAGGGTCATCGATTCGGCTTTCCGCCGCTGGCTGCCTTCCAGCCCGATCGCTGGCTGGTCGATGGCGACACCGTGCGCTTCGGGCAGCAGACCCTCAAGGTGATCCACACCCCGGGCCATACACCCGGCCATGTGGTGTTCTTCCACGAGGGGGCGCGCCTGGCCATCGTGGGCGATGTGCTCTTCCAGGGCTCGATCGGGCGCACCGACTTCCCGCGCGGCAATCACGCCGACCTGATCGACTCCATCACGAAGAAGCTCTGGCCGCTGGGCAGCGATGTCTCCTTCGTGCCCGGCCACGGGCCGATGAGCACCTTCGGCGAAGAGCGCCGGCACAATGGCTTCGTGGCCGACGAGGTGCTCGGCGGCTGAGCGCCG